>CAINWZ010000076.1 GCA_903854725.1 uncultured Bacteroidota bacterium | reverse complement strand
TAAAATCGCTTAATTACAAGATTTTGAAAAAAAACCCTCGTATGTGCGAGGGTTTTTTTATTTTTGCTGTCCAATCAACAATTAACAAAAAACAAGAATATGGGAAGAGGAGATAAAAAAACAGCTAAAGGAAAAAGATTTTTAGGTTCTTTTGGCAAAAGCAGACCACACAAAGTGGCAAGCAAAGGCGCAAAAGCAGCTGCTGCTAAAGTAGAAAAAACTACTAAACCAGCTAAAGCTGAAAAAGCCGAAAAAGCAACCAAAGCGAAAGCTTAATTCTTTGTAATAAAGACCCCCAGTGAATCGGGGTTTTTTTATTACCCCTTTTAAAAATACTTGGTTACCAGAAATTATTTAATGTATAGTATATATGAAACGAATTTCGTTTTTACTACTGTCTCAATTAATAGTCGCTACTGCAATGGCGCAATGTTCTATTTGTACCAAAACAGCCGCTCAAATTGGCCAAGAAGCAGGAAAAGGTTTTAATGCGGGCATACTCTATTTAGCCGCTATGCCATTTGCCATTATTGGTTATGTCGCCGTTAAATGGTGGAAGCAAGAAAAACAATAATCCCGGTTTAATGAAAATAATTGAATCTATTAAGCTTTTACACAGAGTTTATAAATATAGTAAAAGCGATAAAGGCGAGTTTGCCTATATAAAAAATTCTATTAAAAAAGGAGATGTCGTTTTTGACATAGGCGCACATAAAGCCGGCTATTTGCATTTTATGTTGCAACAAACAGGCAAGCAAGGCAAGGTGGTTGGATTTGAGCCCCAAACTATTTTATTTTCCTATTTGCAAAAAATGAAGCAACTATTTCATTGGAATAATGTGGTCATTGAACACATTGCATTATCCAACTTGTCAGGACAAAGCAACCTCTATCTTCCAACGGTACTTCATGGCAAGTTAACATCGCCTAGTGCAACCATTGTTGAACATGATCATGACGATAATTTTACAACTACTGAAAAAGTAACTTTAGCAACGCTAGATGAATATTGTGCAAAACATACTCTAATTCCTAACTTTTTAAAAGTAGATGTAGAAGGAAATGAATTAAATGTTTTCAAAGGCGGGGAAGCCATACTAAAAAAATACAGACCAAAAATTATTGTTGAAATTGAAGCAAGACATGTGGGAAAAGAACAAGTAATGGAAACCATACAATATTTAACATCACTTGGGTACCAAGGCAAAATTATTGCTGGCAACGAATTAATTCCAACTGCTGAATTTACTTTTGAGAAATATCAAGACTTTGCCAACAAAGCAACCTATTGCAATAATTTTATTTTCGAATAAAGCTTAATAATAAGATTGTGCAAATTTAAAGATGTTAAAATTTGCTTCCAAACAGGCGGCTGCCAAATCCACTTTAATTTTATTTTTATCTACTTGAATCATTTTGTGCGCAGCTACTAATTGCATCACTTTAGAAAATAACATTTCTTTTTTTTGTAGTCCTTTATGCACTTCTATTTGATGTGCACTAATGACAGCTAATAATTCAGCAATACCTTCTTTTTCTGTCGCAATAGTACTCACTACTTGAAGTAGATGAGTGGCAGGTGCATTTTCTGTAATCATTTGTTGTAAATGATTTACAAAAATTTGTGCATTAGGTCGGTCACACTTATTAACTACAAAAACATCTGCAATTTCCATTAACCCAGACTTCATCATCTGTACTTCATCCCCTGCTTCAGGTACTAAGACCACTACAGTTGTATCTGCCAAAGAGGCTATTTCCACCTCTGATTGTCCAACACCTACTGTTTCTACAATTATATAATCAAACCCTACAGATTGCATTAGAGTAGTCAAAGAAAGCATAGCACTGTTTAGGCCTCCAAGGTGCCCCCTTGCAGCAAGGGATCTAATATATACCTGAGGATGCAAATACCAATCCTTCATACGAATACGATCACCTAAAATAGCACCCTGATGAAAGGGCGAAGAAGGATCGACAGAAAGTACAGCTACTTTTTTAGCACCCTCTACCCAAGTAGCAATGAGTGCATTTATTAGTGTGCTTTTACCTGCACCGGGAGGACCCGTAACACCTATAATGGGAATGGAAGAAGGAAGTAAATCTTGTAAAAAAGTAGTGGCGCCTTCTCCATTATTTTCAATCCATGAAATGGCTTTTGCCAAAGTCAGAAAATCACCTTTGGCTACCCCTTGTTTAATATCGGATATAGAATGCATTTTATTTTCTGATAATTTTATAATTCTTAAAATCAAAAGGTCGAATGCCTGTTACTTTTTCAAAATAATACAAGCATTTATTTTTAAAGGAGAATTTCTTTTGCGTAAGGTCTAAATTCACTGCCCAATTTTTTCTTTCAATTCTATCAAGCATCACTTGTGGATGCGTCCCCGTAAATTTTTCTAAAGAATCAAACCCACTAAAATCATAATAATCAGGACTTGCATTTATTTGCTGCATTTGAGTATCATCATGCCAATACACACTACTCTGTTTTTGTTTTTTGCGCATTTGCTCTGGACTTTTCACCCATCCATAATGATAAATGCTTGCATCTACTGTAGCAACAGGTAATTTAGCATTCCCAATTCTAAATCCTTGTGCATCTCGGTAAGCGGAAATGGCTTTATTATTTCGAATAATTCTAATTTCATGCGCATACCATTTTCTACTATCCCCCACATAATCATACGTGCCGTAAAAATGTTTATACTTAAATAAAAGTCCTTGCACCTCTTTATCAAAGGCATGATTTTCACAAGCAGTTCGAATGGTAGCATGATACTTTTCATGAACTACTTCATCTCCTTGAATATAAAAAGCCCAAGTATATTTTTCATGAATGAGCTGAAATGCTTTGTTGGTTTCATCCGCTAAAACGGCTCCTCCTTTTCTTAAATTTTTATTCCATACCGAATGATGTATTTTGATTTTAGGATCGCCTATCGATTCAATTAAGGCTATGGTTTCATCTGTAGAATCTCCAATTAAAACAATCATTTCATCCACTACAGGCAATATAGATTTTATGGCTTCCACTATGGGAAAGTCATTTATAACCGCATTTTTAATAATCGTGAAGCCTGCAATTTTCATCCCCGCTAATTTTATACTTCAAATAACCGAAAACTTTTGCAACTTGCCTATTGTTTTACTTAAACTTTGCAACAAAGGCTTTATTTTTGATTGTAAAGCAAGACTATGTCTACCTCTATTTGTTTTGATTTTGGCAATACTCGATTAAAGGCTGCAATTTTCATAAATACAGCACTGGTAGAACTGCGTGTTTTAGAAACAGGTAATGTGCAAGAAATTGAAAATTTATTGCAGGAATTTACGCCAGCAAAAACAATTCTTTCCTCCGTCATCCATCATGATAAAGCCATTGAAAGTCTTTTAGCAAAAAAAACAGCATTTCATTTACTTGGTCCAGCAACGCAACTCAATTTCACCACCCCCGTGGGTAAACCCGAAACTATTGGAGCGGACCGCCTCGCTTTAATAGCAGCTGCAGTAGATTTATATCCCCATGAACATAATTTAGTGATTTCATTAGGCAGCTGTATCACCTATAATTTTATCAATAATACCCATGCTTTCTTAGGAGGTAGCATCTCTCCAGGCATGCAAATGCGTTTTAGAGCCATGCATGAACAAACAGCCCTTTTACCCCTTATTGCCCCATCAAACGAGTTCCCGCTAGTGGGTTATGACACCAAAACCAATATCCTAAGTGGGGTTATTTTGGGCATGGCAGCTGAAATAGATGGTATAATTACAGCATATGAGCAGAAATATGCCAATTTTAACGTGCTATTAACCGGGGGCGACATTTGTTATTTTGTACCTCACTTAAAAAAGAGGATATTTGCCGACCAAAATTTAATATATAAAGGACTGTATGCTATTTGCGAAAAAAATAATTAGGTTAACCCCCTTCCTAGGTTTAGTTTGTTTTTTAACCCCAACTAAGGCTCAAATCAATTCCCCTTTTTCTCGATACGGAATAGGCACTGAAGTGGTCAATGGACAAAATGCAACCAGTCAAGCAATGGGCGGATTTTCTGCTGCCTATACCTCCCCTATGAATGGTAGTTTTGGGCAAAGTGTCAATTTCAATAACCCTGCTTCCTATGGTACTCTTTATATGACCACTTTTGACTTAGGGGTTAATTTTAATAATAATGCCTTAAAAAAATTAACTGAGCCAACTGGAAAAGAACAATCTACCTACTTGAGTCCAAATTATATCGTTGTAGGATTGCCTATAAATAAAATTAAAAAAGTAGGAATGGCTTTTGGTCTAAGACCATTGACACAAGTAAACTATTCCTTAACAGAAACTAAACAAATCACCTCTGGCGATACCATTTTCAATAATTATATTGGTCAAGGTGGCTTAAATCAAGCTTTTTTAGGCGTGGGGAAATCATGGAAATATCTAAGTATAGGTATCAATACCGGTATCAACTTTGGGCGTAAAAAAATAGAAAATATAAAGTCATTTAAAAATAGTACCGACTCTAACTATTTTTTCCAGTCCACTGCTAATTCTAATACTATATTTAGTGGCGTATTTTTACAATGGGGTGTACAAGGCGAATTCCCTTTATATAAAATTCAAAAAGGAAAAGGCATTCAGAAAACAGAATATTCATTAAGCTATGGAGTAACAGCTACTTTGGATCAGACCATGAAGGCCAAGCAAGACTTAGTTCGCTCTACGGGTAGTTTTACCGCTTCCACTTCAACTCCTTTAGACACAGCCATTTTTTCAAAAAATATTGCTGGCAATGTTACCATACCTGCACTTTATACTGCAGGACTCGCGCTACATAAAAAAGAATTTGACACAAGAGGCAATTATGACCAATGGGTATTGGGTGTAGAATATAATAGTGGCGCTTGGCAAGATAAATATAGCTACTATGGTCAAAAAGATGTTTTATCAAATTCGTGGATGCTAAGAGTGGGTGCTCAATTTTGTCCTAATGCTTTAAATTATGAAAGCTACTGGTCTACGGTTGTCTATAGACTTGGTTTTTATACTGGTAAAGACTACTTAAATATTGATAATAAAGGCTTAAAAGTCTCTGCATTCACTTTAGGAATGGGTATGCCAATAAGAAAATATCGTTCATACGATTACCAATATACTTTACTAAATTTAGCATTGCAAATTGGACAAAGAGGAACAAGTGTAAATGATTATAAAGAAAATTTTGTTCAGTTTACACTAGGATATAGCCTTAGTGATGTTTGGTTTAATAAACGCAAATATGATTAATACGCCATTATATAAAACTTTTAGATTAGCAGTTGCTTTAGTGAGTAGCTGCTTTTTTATGATTGCATGCGAAAATAATGTGAACGAAGTGCAAGCATTAAGTTCGCGCTTAGGCGGTGTTGATATTGGTAAGGACGTAACTATCTATATTAGTACGGGCGGTAAAATGAGTGCTAAATTAATGGCACCCTTAATGAAAAAATATTTATTAGACAGTGGAAAAATGATAGAATTTCCAAATACTATTAAAGTAGATTTTTATAAAGATAGTTTGCATATAGAAAGCAAACTCACTGCCAACTATGCCAACTATAAAGAAGCAGAAAATAAAATTTTTTTAAAAGACAATGTAATTATATACAACGTTTTAGGAGATACCTTATGGTGTAAAGAAATGATCTGGGATCAAAATACAAGTAAATTTATTACAGATCAGGACGTTGTGGTTAAACAACACAATCCCATAGCAAAAATTTATGGGAAAGGATTAGAAGCCAACCAGAACTTAACAGATATTCATATTTTTAAACCGCAATCAAATAGCTTTGCTATACTATCCGATAGTAGTGGCAACCAACCTAAATAATGTTTTATGGACTATAGAAAAATGGGAAAGACTGGCTTGCAATTAAGTGTATTAAGCTTTGGCAGCTGGGTTACTTTTCACAAACAAATAAATGACAGCATTGCAGATGAACTAATGGGCATTGCTTATGATAATGGCGTTAACTTTTTTGACAATGCAGAAGTATATGCTGCGGGCGAGAGTGAAAAAATGATGGGACGTGTATTGCATAAAAAAAATTGGGACAGAACATCTTACGTTTTATCCTCCAAAGCATATTTTGGATGGAGAGGAAAAGAAAATAAACCCAATCAAACGGGCTTAAGTAGGAAACACTTAACCGAAGCTTGTCACGAAGCTATAAAAAGATTACAAACCGATTACTTAGATATTTACTATTGCCATAGACCCGACAAAACAACGCCCATTGAAGAAGTAGTGCAAACCATGAACACACTTATTCAACAAGGAAAAATTTTATATTGGGGTACCAGCGAATGGAGTGGCGTTGAAATTATGGAAGCACATAGAGTGGCAGCAGCTTTACATTTAATTGGCCCTTCGGTTGAACAACCACAATACAATTTATTTGAGCGTGAGAAAATGGAGCATGAATACCTAGAGATTTTTAAAAATGTAGGAATGGGTACTACCATCTGGAGCCCTTTAGCTGCGGGCTTATTGACAGGCAAATACAATGACGGCATCCCTGAAGGATCCAGGTTTCATATAGAAGGTTTTGAATGGCTTAGAGATAGATGGCTGATGCAGGACAAGGTAAAAAGAGTACAACAATTAGGCGCCATTGCTAAAGCTTTAAAAGTAAGTACCGCTTCACTTAGCATTGCCTGGTGTATAAAAAATACCAATGTAAGTACTGCTATTTTAGGGGCCACCAATAAGGCACAATTAATGGATAATTTAACTGCTTTAGATACCGTAAAATTATTGACGCCTGAAATTATGGAACAAATAGAAGGAATTGTAGAAACAAAACCTAAATTACCTGAATGGTAAGCTGTACTTTTATATTTAATAAATACTATTTATGCTATTCGCTATAGTTGCCTCTTTAATTTTAGTTGGTTTTTTTTCTGGCTATGAGATTGGCTTTGTTAGCGCCAATCGATTAAGTTTAGAACTTAAAAAAAAGCAGGGAGACAAAGCGGGTAAAATTATCGCGCAATTTTTACAAGCCCCTACGCAGTTTATTGGTACTTGTTTAATAGGATTAAATATTTCTTTGGTTGTATTTGGTATTCAATTCGAAAAATTATTAGATCAAGCACTTTGGGAAAGATGGCATTTAGGACCTTATGCTATCCTATTTGGAAATACAGTATTATCCACCTTGGTCATATTATTAGTAGGAGAGCTCATACCTAAAGCTATTTTCAAGGCTAGAGCGGCTTCACTCATTACCAGATTCGCACCTATTGCTCAGTTTTTTCATTTATTATTTAGACCCATTACCATTTTGTTAGTGAATTTAGCACAATGGGTGCTGAAAAATTTATTTCAAATGCGTATCATTCATAAAAAAGAAGGTTTTACGAAAGTAGACTTAGCGCATTTTGTACAGCAAACAAAACAACAACAAGAACAACAAGATTTAAATACCGATTTATTTGAAAATGCATTAAGCTTACCCGATATAAAAATTAGAGAGTGCTTAGTACCAAGAACAGAAATAGTGGGCGTTGATATTAACACTTCCATTGCAACATTGAGCGATATATTTATTGAGACAAAATTAAGTAAGCTTATTGTGTATGAAGAAACATTAGACACTATTGTTGGCTATGTACATCAATTAGATTTATTTAAAAAACCATCGACTATTGCTTCCATCATACATTCCATTCCGCTCGTTACAGAAAGCATGAACGCTGCCGACCTTATCAATTTATTTTCTAAAAAAAGGAAGAGTATCGCATGGGTAGTGGATGAATTCGGCGGCACTGCTGGCATTGTCACCATGGAAGATGTACTAGAGGAAATTTTTGGAGAAATTGAGGATGAATATGATGAACAGGAATTAATTGAAAAAAAGCTGTCTGATACCGAATTTATATTTAGTGGTCGCCTAGAATTAGATTACCTATATGAAAAATATGGTATAGATTTTTCGGCTGATAGCTCAGAAACCTTAAGTGGCTATTTAATCCACCACCACGAATCCATCCCTAAACTTCGCACTATTATTCACTTACCCCATTTTGACGCTGAAATATTGGCAGTAAGTGATACCCGAATTGAAAAGGCAAAAATTAAAACCCGCTAGTCCTTTTTTTACTTTTTAGCCTCCCTTTTTCCTCTAGAAACCTTAACTTTAACCCTCATTGAAAAAGTTGTATGGCACTATTTGACCGATTTAAAAAAACTGATGAATCAGAGATGTCTTTCATCGATCACCTTGAAGTATTAAGGGGCACTATTGTACGTTCCTTAAGTTCTGTTTTGATAACTTCTATTATTATATTCATCTATAGAGATTGGATTATGGACAACGTAATTACGGGTCCGCTTAATTCAGATTTCATTACTTACAAGGCTTTTTGCGATTTAAGTCACTGGTTACACTTAGGTGATTCTTTATGTATGCCTCCTGTAAAAGTATCTTTACAAAGTACCACTTTCGGAGGGCAGTTTTTAAGTAGTATTAGCATGGCTTTCGTGGGTGGGTTAATTGTTGCCTTCCCTTATATATTCTATCAAATTTGGGCTTTTATAAAACCAGCCTTAAAAGAAAAAGAAATAAAAAATACAAGGTTCATGATTTTTTGGGTGTCTTTCTTTTTCTTCGCAGGTGCTGCATTTGGATTTTTTGTACTAGGGCCATTTACTTTTAATTTCTTAGCAGGCTTTCAATTAGGTTCTAAAGGGGCTATTACAACTATTCCTACTTTTGCCGATTATCTTGATAATTTAACTAATTTGATATTAGGTTGTGGCATTGCCTTTGAACTTCCTGTAATAGTATTTCTATTGACGAAAATTGGAATGATAACTCCAAAGTTTTTAAGTACTACACGTAAATATGCAGTGGTCATTATTTTATTTGTGTCTGCGTTTATTACACCTAGTCCGGATTGGTATAGTCAAACGATTGTTTTTATTCCTTTATACACCTTATTTGAATTCAGTATTTTTGTTTCAAGATGGGCGCATAAATCGGTAAAGAAATCAGAAGAGGAAGAGTGGGATTAAAATAAGTTAGATTTTTTTTAATTAAATATATTTTATGTCATTTGTTTTTGATGCTACTAAACCCATTGCATTAGGTGCAGACCATGCAGGTGTTGATTTTAAAAACGCCATTCATACTTGGCTTCAGGACAAAGGATATGCTACCAAAGATTTTGGCACCTACAATGCCGACTCTGTTGATTACCCCGACTTTGCTCATCCAACAGCTACTAGCGTTGAAAAGGGAGAAGCTGCATTTGGCATTTTGTTTTGCGGCAGTGCCAATGGTGTTGCAATGACAGCTAATAAGCATGCGGGTATAAGAGCAGGTTTATGTTGGCAAACCGATATCGCCGAACTAACCCGCTTACATAACAATGCCAATATGATTTGTATTCCCGCACGCTATGTAAGTATTGAATTAGCGAAAGAAATGATAGAAAAATTTATGACCACTGCCTTTGAAGGCGGAAGGCATCAAAATAGAGTTCAAAAAATTTCATGTTAATTAAAATAAAAATTATGCGTAAACTACTCGTTCTATTTTTAAGCTTTGTAACTGCAATGGCAGTAGCACAAGACATTGATGCTAACACTGCCGCAAAAGCAATTACTGCAGCAGGATTAAAAGAACACTTAAGTATTATTGCTGGTGCCGAAATGGAAGGCAGAGAAACGGGTACAGCAGGCGAAAGAAAAGCTGCTGCCTATTTAGTAAGCCAATACAAAAAATTTAAATTAAAGCCAGGAAATAATGGCTCTTATACTTTACCATTTAAATTATTCCAAGACAAAGTAGTGAGTTCTACATTAAAAGTAAATGGCGAACCTTATACTTTAGATAAAGATTATTGGGTGAATGCTACCTCTGTACCTCAAACATCATTCAATACCAATGCAGTCATTTTTGTAGGCTCCGACTTCAATGATAAGTCAACTGTAGACGTGAAGGGAAAATTATTAGTAGCTACAGAAAGCAAAGAAAGAAGCATGATGAAAATTATGGCTGCACAAAAATTAGGGGCAGCTGGTATAATTATTATTGCCAATACAAACCCCACTAATGCTAGTAATTTAACAGGAAGGTTAAGCATCACTGCTGCTTCAAGTACTTTTATTAGTATGACTGTTTCTAAAGCTTTAGGAAGTCGTTTAGTAGGTGGTAGTAAAGATTATACAGATCAAGAATTGGCTGATGTACCCAAGGGCGTTTTTAGCACCACCATCGATTGGGTAACAGAGCATAATAATACTGAAGTGCCAAGTGCCGATGTGCTAGCGGTTTTACCAAGCAAAGAAAAAACAGATGAATACATGTTTATTACAAGTCATTATGATCACGAAGGCATTAAGAATGGCGTAATTTACTTTGGTGCTGATGATGATGGCTCTGGTACAGCAAGTGTGGTGGCTATTGCTAATGCTTTTTCACAAGCAAGTAAAAAAGGTTTTAGCCCTAAACGCAATATGGTATTTATGAACGTATCTGGCGAAGAAAAAGGCTTATTAGGTTCTAAGTATTATAGCGAGCATCCAGTGTATCCATTAGAAAAAACTTCAGTTGATTTGAATATAGATATGGTGGGTAGAATTGATCCTACTTACAAAGGAGATTCTACAAACTATTTATATATTATTGGAGATGATAAATTAAGTAGCGACTTACAACCCATGACTGACAAAGTAAACCAACATTATAATTTAGAATTAGATAGAAAGTATAATGACCCAAAAGATATGAATCGTTTTTATTACAGAAGCGATCATTATAATTTTGCAGCAAAAGGCGTTCCTGTTATTTTCTATTTTAATGGCACCCATAGAGATTACCATAGACCATCGGATACAGTAGATAAAATCAATTTTGACTTAATGGAGAAAAGAGTAAGAATGATTTTTGAAACTGCATGGGATATGGCTATGAAAGAAGATATGTTAAAAAGAGACCTTCCTTTGAATATGCCTCCATCAAGATAAAATATAATGCCCTTCATATAAAATGAAGGGCATTATATTTTACTGGCCTAATATATAAGCAAATATCAACGGCACTACAATGGTAGCGTCGCTTTCAACGATAAATTTAGGCGTATGAATATCTAATTTACCCCAAGTAATTTTTTCATTCGGCACGGCACCAGAATAAGAACCATAGGATGTAGTGCTATCACTAATTTGACAGAAGTAGCTCCAAAAAGGAACATCATGCCATTCTAAATCTTGGTACATCATTGGCACAACACAAATAGGAAAATCACCAGCGATACCACCACCCACTTGAAAAAATCCTACCCCCTTGCCGCCACTATTCGCACGATACCACTCTGTTAATTGAACCATGTATTCAATACCATTTTTTACAGTGCTTGCTTTTAATTCATTCTTGATCACATAGCTTGCGAAAATATTTCCAGTCGTACTATCTTCCCAACCTGGCACCACAATTGGAATATTCTTTTTTGCTGCAGCCACTATCCAACTGTCTTTAGGATCAATCTCATAATATTGTTCCAACTCACCGCTTAATACTACTTGGTAAATAAATTCATGTGGAAAATAACGCTCGCCTTTTTCTTCAGCTAGTTTCCAATATTTCACAATATGTTTTTGTAATCTTCTAAAAGCCTCTTCTTCCGGTATACAAGTATCTGTTACACGATTGTAATGATTCTCTAATAAATCCCACTCATCTTGTGGAGTTAAATCACGATAGTTTGGCACTCTTTTATAATGGCTATGCGCTACTAGATTCATCACGTCTTCTTCCAGATTTGCACCTGTACAGCTAATGATGGCAATTTTATCCTGACGGATCATTTCAGCCAAGCTTATGCCTAATTCGGCTGTACTCATGGCACCAGCTAAACTCACTAGCATTTTACCCCCTTCTAAAAGGTGGGTCTCGTAGCCTTTAGCTGCATCTACCAAAGCGGCAGCATTAAAATGTCTATAATGATGTTCTACGAACTTAGAAATGGGACCTTTGCTCATTTTATTTCAATTTGAAGCAAAAGTAAATTTTTTTATGGACATAGCGTATTATTGATTAAAACCGAATAAATAGTAACTTTAAAGCCTAAAGCAAGGATATGGGAAATAAAAAAATAGTTCTTTTTTACGTGCTTATATTAATGGGTATTCCTTTTATATATGCAGCATACCTCTACCCTAATTTGCCCGCGGTGATTCCCACCCATTTTAATATTAAAGGGGAAGCGGACGGATTTGGTGGAAAAGACAGTATTTATCTTGGGCCTATTATATTTGGCATAGCTAGCTTGTTTACTTATTTCTTATTAGCCAATATCAAAAACTTTGACCCTAAAAGAACACAACAATTAGATGATGGCTTATTCCAAAAATTTGGTTTTTTAACTGTATTATTTTTAAGTGTATTGAGCTTGGTCTTATTATATGCTACGACACATCAAGGTATACCAATTGAAAAATTATTATTTCCTATGTTAGGTCTGGCATTTGCAGCAATGGGTATTTATATGCCTAAAATAAAACAAAACTATTTCGCAGGATTTAAATTACCCTGGACATTAGACAATGAAGACAACTGGAACGCTACACATAGAATTGCAGGTAAAGCATGGTTATATGGTGGTATCTTTCAATTTATCGCAGGTATTGCCTTTAGTTCTGTAACCTCTTTTGTTATATTTTTTATAGATATGATTATAATGGTATTGGTTCCAACTATATACTCCTATAGGATGTTCAAAAATGGAAATAAGGTTTCCCCATAATTAAAAATACTGCTACTAAAATAAATACTACTATAAAATTATACAAATGAAATTAGCTACTAAATATATTCACGCAGGCGCTCATCCCGATCCAAGCACAGGTGCCATCATGACGCCTATTTACCAAACTTCTACTTACGTGCAATCTGCTCCAGGTGTGCATAAGGGATATGAATATGCAAGAAGTCAAAATCCTACTAGGTTTGCATTAGAAGAAGCTTTTGCTGTAATTGAAAATGGAAAATTTGGATTAGCCTTTGCAAGCGGTGTTGCGGCAACCGATGCTGTGATGCGATTACTCGTTCCAGGAGATGAAGTAGTGGCAGCACATGATATGTATGGTGGCACTTTTAGATTGTTTTCAAAAGTGTATGAAAAAATGGGTATCAAATTTATATATGTTGATACTTCTGATGCTACCAATGTAGCAAAAGCGATGACGGCAGCTACTAAATTAATTTGGTTGGAAACACCTACCAATCCTTTAATGAATATTAGTGATATAGAAGCAGTTTCGTTAATTGGTAAAAAACATAATTGCATGGTATGTGTTGATAATACTTTTGCCTCTCCTTATTTACAAAATCCATTAGACTTTGGCGCTACCATTGTAATGCATTCAGCTACAAAATATTTAGGGGGGCATAGCGATGTTATTCAAGGTTGTTTAGTAATGAATGATCCAACTTTAAGAGACCAATTGTATTTTATTCAAAAAAGTACAGGCGCTGTTCCAGGCCCTCAGGATTGTTTTTTAGTATTAAGAGGTATCAAAACATTGCATGTACGTATGCAAAGACATTGTGAAAATGGTATTAAAGTTGCCGCCTATTTACGTCAACATCCTAAAGTAGGTAAAGTATATTGGTGTGGATTTGAAGATCATCCAAATCACGACATCGCAAAAAAACAAATGCGTGGTTTTGGCGGCATGATGAGTTTTACTTTAAAAACTGACACAGTTGAAGCGGCCACAAAAGTATTATCTAGTACCAAAGTGTTTTCATTAGCTGAAAGCCTTGGTGGTGTTGAATCTTTAATCAATCATCCTGCAAGCATGACACATGCTTCTATTCCGCGCGATCAAAGAATTGCCAATGGTTTATCAGACGGGCTCATTCGCTTAAGTGTAGGTATCGAAGACGCAGATGATTTGATAGCAGATTTAGCACAAGCTATTGGGTAATGACTGTAGACATACAAAAATTATTGGACCAAAAAGTAAAGCAGTACAACCGTATTGAATTTATTGACAAAGATCCAATTTATATCCCTCATTTATTTACAAAGCAGCAAGACATAGAGATTGCTGGATTTTTTGCAGCCATTTTTGCTTGGGGCAATAGAACCACCATCATTAATAAAAGTAAGGAGCTATTACAAAAAATGGACAATGCCCCCTATGCATTTTGTACACAGCACCAGGATAAAGATCTAAAAAGATTATTGGGTTTTGCACATCGAACATTCAATGATACCGACTTATTATATTGTATGGCATTTCTTAAACATCATTATACAAACAATGAAAGTTTAGAATCTGCATTTTTTGAAAATCACATAGGTATAAATGTAAACTCAAAAAATAAAATAAATACAGTAGAAAAAGCGCTTACGCATTTTCAAACATATTTTTTTTCTTTGGAAGACGCGCCCGCTCGAACTAAAAAACACATATCAAGTCCCATCAGTCATTCTACTTGTAAAAGACTTAATATGTTTTTACGCTGGATGGTTCGTAAAGATAAACATGGAGTAGATTTTGGAATTTGGAAAAGCATTCAACCTGCAGATTTGATTATTCCCATAGATGTGCATGTAGCAAGAGTTTCCAGGGCCTTGGGGATCCTAAATCGCAAACAAACCGATTGGCAAACAGCTATTGAATTAACTAATTATTGCCGAACTTTGGATCCAAAGGATCCTGCTAAATACGACTTCGCGTTATTTAGCTTGGGCGTCATAGAAAAATTTAATTAAAACGAATGGAAATCAATTTAGTAGCATTGGAGAAATTAACGATTCCCGATTTAGAGACCATGATCAATGAGCTCATTAAAGAAGATTTCTCTAAACTGGTTCAATTACTTTATCGTATAGATGTCTCGGAAGCAAAGCTGAAAAATATCTTACAGGCCAACCCGAATGAAGATGCAGGAAAGTTAATTGCTCAAGTAGTCATTGAAAGATTAGCCGCGACCAAAAAAGCAAGAGAAAGTTTTGGTACGACGCTACCAAAAATAGAAGACGACGAAGAGCGCCTTTAAATTGACTTCTAATTAATGCATTATAGGTCCCCTAATAAAGGACGCATAATAATATCTTCCACTACTGCTTGTGGACTTAAATGCGCTGCTGCAAAAATCATTTTAGCAATATCTGCTGCTTCCATAATTCTTGAAGGCGCTACTCCACTGCCTGCCCAACTATTCGTATAAGTGGCGCCTGGATATACACCTGTAACTTTAATGCCTTTGTCTTTTAATTCAACTCTTAAATTTTTAGAAAATCCATCTAAAGCAAATTTACTAATACTATAAGACCCTCCTTGCGGATAAGCTTGTAAGGATGCTATAGAACAAATATTAAAAATATGTCCTGCCCCCAATTTTACCATGGAAGGTAATAAAGCACGGGTGGTATGATATGCTGAATATACATTTGCTTCTATTTGCGATGCTAAAACGCCTTGCTTTTCATCCATTAAATTTCCTGGCAAAAAGAAGCCTGCATTATTAATTAAGATAGAAGGAGTGCCAAAGCCAAGACACCAATTACCAAATAGTTTACAATCTTCTTCTTTAGATAAGTCAGCTACTTTACAATGAATGGTTGCTGTTGGATATTTTTCTTGCAATTGAGAAGTAGCAGTATTTAAACGAGCTTCCGTTTTACTACAAATTAATAAAGTATGGCCCGCTTGTGCAAAAGCCTCCGCTATGGAATAACCAATACCCTGTGAAGCACCTGTAATTACAACTAGCATAAAAAATAATTAATAGATAACTTAAATAAAGAATAAAGATAAGAATCAAAATTGTAAATTCGTCCAATACAATTACTTATTGATGGCCTATACAGACTTGTTTTTTGACCTTGACCATACTATCTGGGATTTTGAATTAAATTCAAAGGAAACTTTATGGGACTTACATCTTAAATACGAACTGGAAGCAAAAGGCATTAACGATTTTGATGTTTTTTATAGCCAATATAGCGTACACAATCACAGATTATGGGATCGCTATACCAAGGGCTTTATCAAACAGGAAGAATTGAGATGGAAACGTATTTATTTAAGTTTACTCGATTATAAAATTGCAGATGAAGCTTTAGCTAAAGAAATGTCTCATGATTATTTAGACATCCTTCCTAATAAAAAAAATCTATTCCCCTATACCATTGAAATTTTAGAATACTTAAAGGGTAAGGAGTATAAAATGCATTTAATCACCAATGGATTTGAATCTGTTCAGTTTAAGAAAATTAAAAACTCAAATTTGGCTGACTACTTTATTGAAGTCATTACTTCCGAAGCAAGTAATAGTTTAAAGCCCCAAAAAGAAATTTTTGAATATGCCTTAAAAAGCGCCAACGCAAAAGTTGAAAACAGTATTATGATTGGAGACAATGAAAGTGCCGATATTCAAGGCGCTATTAATGCAGGTATGGATTCTGTATTTGTGAATCACTTACAAGTGAAGCCCACTGTGCCCGCAACCTACACAATTACGCACTTAAAGGAATTAGAAAATTTACTATAAGAATTTGCAAGAATTGGTTACCAACTAGCAAGGACTGTCACCCCACCCTTTACAGTATCGCCAATTTTAGTATGAATTTTTGTTCCAACTGGTAATAGCAAATCTACCCTACTACCAAATTTAATAAAACCATATTCATCACATTGATTAAAAGATTGGCCAACTGTTGTATAGTTACAAATTCTTCTTGCCAAGGCCCCCGCAATTTGTTTGCATAAAATACTTCCTTTGCTATTTTCAATCACCACCGACCATCTTTCATTATCGGTAGATGATTTAGGATGCCAGGCAACTAAAAACTTACCTGGATGATATTTATTGTATACAATATTTCCGGCAATAGGCAAACGATTTACATGCACATTCGCTGGACTCATAAACACGCTTAGTTGAATTCTTTTATCTGTATAAAATTCATCAGGTTGAACTTCTTCTATCACCACTACTTTCCCATCTGCAGGTGCCACAATGGCCCCTTCGCTAATGGTCAACCTGCGAACAGGCATTCTAAAAAAAGATACAATGAATAAGAAAAATGCAAGTGTAATGATGAAAAAACACCAAGCCCCCAAAATGGAGATCGGAAACAGGTAGGAGAAATTGACAATATTTAAAGCCCCTACTAAAATAGCTATTAGTGAAATGGTAGCAGTGCCTTCTTTATGTATTGTCATACTTTTAATTTAGGTGCAAATGTAAAGGAACTAAAACAGAATCTGAAGAATTAGCCATACAAATGGGGTTGCAAATAAGATAGAATCAAATCTATCTAGGAAGCCTCCGTGACCTGGCATCATACTACCGCTATCCTTCACGCCTGCCAAGCGCTTTAATTTACTTTGCAATAAATCTCCAAAATTGCCTGCTACTGAAGCAATTAGGCTAATATAAAAAATGTACTTCTCTTGAATGGGCACATAAATACCCATTACTTTGGATACAATTAATACCGACAAAATAATGCCCGCAATGGTACCTTCCCAAGTTTTATTAGGAGAAATTGGCGACAAGGGGGTTTTACCAATAAGGGAACCAAACAAATAAGCCATTGTATCATTTACCCAAATAGAAACAATTAATAATAAAGGGATAGAAAAACTCCAATTCCCAAAATAAGAATTGGCCATGAAACTTTTTAATTGAAAAAATAAAGATAAACTCATGGGAATGTATATCAATCCGGCAAAAGAGATTGCCCAATTTTGTAAATTAATTTTTTTGCTAAAAATATCTGTGATAAGAATAATAGCAATTACAAAAGGTAAAATTCTACTTCCAATAAACTTTATACTAACCCCATTAATGCCTAAATCTAAAGGACCCAAAGTCATCATAAATAAAGATCCTACTACTAGTAAACCCCATTTATGAATGGGCGTAATATTTTTATAGCTTGGAAAAATTAGTGCTAATAACTTTTGATACTCAAACAAACATCCCATTTGGATGATAAAAAATAATGTAAAAAAAGACCAGCTATTCCAAATTAAGCCTGTTAGCATAATAATGCCAAAAACAATTGCAGAAATAGTTCTTACTTTAAAAACGGATGCGTTAAATGCCATAATGTAATAATTAAAAATATTTAATACTTTGTTTAAGAATTTATTGGGTCTAGTTGAATAGCATCAATAAGCGTCTGCGCTTTTTCATACATAGGTAAGGGTACATACACTTCCACTTCACCTAAAAAAACATAAGAAGAGTCTTGTTTATTCAGCGTCTTAGCAGGTATTTCATTTTCATTTAAAATACCCATTACCATGGAAGATGCCGCTAATTGCGAACTACTAAATACTTTTTTCCAATCCTGCATCAGGGTTACTATTTTTTAATTGACGTAATAAAAAGTAAATACCTATTAGCGCTACACCACCCCAATAAATAGGTAGATTATCATCCATAATTTTGTCAACATTTGTAGGATTTTCTCTTACCGTATATAATGTGACAATTGCAATACCATTGTTTAAGAAATGTAATAATATAGGCAACCAAATAGTTTTAGTATAATAATAAATACAGCCTAGTATAATGCCCAATGCCATTCTAGATAAAAAACCAAAATAAGAAAAATGAATAGCGCTAAAAAAAATTGCGGTTAAAATAATAGCCACATAAGGCTTTCCCGTCCAATCTGTTAAAATTTTTTGTAAGCTGCCTCTAAAATAAACTTCTTCAATAAAGGCAGGTATAATGGCTACCGCCAATAATGCATACCCTAAATCTACTAATGAAGTCATATGCGTCATAGACAACATTGCTTTTTTATATTGGGCTTCTATTGTTTCTGCCCAATTTTTAAAGTCGCTAGGAATAGGAATTTTCTCTGTTAAGCTTCCTAAAGCCCCACTTAGTATTAATCCAACAATTGCTAATAAAATAACAATGCCTATTTGCTGATAAGACTTAATGGGCGACAATCCAATATTAGCAGCCAAACTGCCTTTCGTAAAAAAGGCAACCGCAATACTTGGCAGGCCAAAAGCGATAATCGAAGCCAAAGCATTCGCAAATTGAGCCATTGAAGCATATTCGGGCTGCATAATTACCTTTTGCATGTCGGCCATGCTAATATGTAATAAGGCTGAAACTATTGAAAAACTTATAAAAGCGCCTGCAATCATGCCAATACCAGTAGCCCCTAAAAAAAGGGCCATTCTCATGGGAGGTGTCATATTAAAAAGGCTTCTATCCGATGATTCCATCTAAATCAATTAATTGGTACATTTGCAACCGTATCAGTAAGATGCAAGATAATGAATTCATATGGTTTCTATAGGTCCTATACAATTACCCGATTTTCCCCTATTACTCGCTCCTATGGAGGACGTGAGTGACCCCCCGTTTAGAGCAGTTTGTAAAGAGAATGGGGCCGATCTCATGTACACCGAATTTATAAGCAGTGAGGGGTTAATTAGAGATGCCATAAAAAGTAGGCAGAAGCTAGACATATTCGATTACGAACGTCCTATAGGTATTCAAATATTTGGTGGGGATGAAGAAGCTATGGCACTTTGTACTAAAATTGTTGACACTGTGAATCCCGATTTAATTGATATCAATTTTGGATGTCCAGTTAAAAAAGTAGTTACTAAAGGTGCTGGTGCTGGCGTATTGAAGGATTTAGATTTAATGGTAAGATTAACAGAAGCCGTTGTAAAAAGCACCAATCTTCCTGTTACCGTTAAAACAAGATTGGGTTGGGATGAAGGTTCAAAAAATATTCACGAAGTGGCTTTGAGATTACAAGACGTAGGTGTAAAAGCTTTGGCTATTCATGGACGTACCAGAACACAAATGTATAAAGGTGAAGCAGATTGGACATTAATAGGAGAAATAAAAAATGATCCTCGTATTCATATGCCCATTTTTGGAAATGGAGATATCAATTCACCCGAAAAAGCATTGGAATATAAAAACAAATACGGCGTAGATGGCATTATGATTGGACGCGCTGCCATTGGTTATCCATGGATATTTAGAGAAATAAAACATTTTGTAGAAACGGGAACAAGAAGAGCTGATCCTACTATTGAAGAAAGAGTTGAAGTGGCGAGAAAACATTTAATTAAATCAATGGAGTGGAAAGGACCTATTGCAGGCATTAATGAAATGAGAAGACATTACGCTAATTATTTAAGAGGGCTTCCTAATATAAAAGAGTACAGAAATAAATTAGTACGCATTACAGCACAAAAAGAAATTGAAGCAGTACTTGATGAAATCAAAGAAAAATACAAAGATACTGTTATTGAATCTGGTAAAATTGTGTTAGAAAATTACCACGAGCACTGCCCTATTTAATGAATGCCCCTCTATTAACTTACTCCTTTTTTTCAATTGCCTCTACTACTAAAGGATCTAATGGATCCACTGTCATTGGAAAATAATGCGTAAGAGTGCCTTGCTCATTGATTAAATATTTGCAAAAATTCCAAGCAGGTTCTTGATGATTCCAACCATTAATGGTCATATCCGATAACCATTTAAAAACTTCGTTTTGATGATTCTTTTTTATCACAATTGATTTCGCCATTAAGGGAAAGCTTACTCCATAATTCTTTTTGCAAAAAGCAGCAATACTTTCATTGTCTTTGGTTTCCTGTTCTTTAAAGTCATTGGCCGGGAAACCAATCACTACAAGACTTTCGGCATATTTTGTTTGCAATGTTTCTAGTGCTTCATATTGTCCTGTGAATCCACAATCACTTGCCGTATTGACAATTAAAACTTTTTTTCCTTTCAAAGAAGAAAAGTTAAAATCCTTGCCATTGATATCTTTCGTTGTTAAACTATAGAATGAAATTACAGGAGTTTTGTTTTCTTTATTAAATTGAACTTGTTTTTTACCTGCGCCCTTACCAGACCACATAATGGCTGGATAAATTGTTTTTAAAATAGATTGTCGATAAGACATACCCGATTTTTTCATCAATAAAGTGGCTGAAACCAAAACACCTAAAGCGATGGCAATTTTTATCATGACATTTTTATTATTTTTCAAATCCAAAATTTAATTCAACGATGAAATAGTCTACCCAATTAATCTTTTCAATAACCAAGCTTTTCCTTTATAGGGAGGATATTTAAAACCAGGGTCAATCCAAGTAGGTGTTTTTAAAACCGATTTAGTATGCGTAAAAGTGTCAAAACTCAACTTACCATGATAGCCACCTGTTCCGCTAAAACCCCTACCACCAAAGGGCAAATCATGATTGGTAATATGCATAGTAGCATTATTTACACAGGCACCTCCTGAAGGCACATTGGTTAACCAATATTGTTCGTCAGCTTTATTTTCTGTGAAAACATAAAATGCCAATGGATTTGGGTTTTTTTGAATAATTGCCAATGCTTCTTCTTTGGATTCATAAGTAAGAATAGGAAGTATCGGGCCAAAAATTTCATCTTGCATAATTTTTGCATCTGTATGCACACCTGTCATAATCGTTGGCTCGATAAATAATTTTTCTCTGTTTGATTTTCCTCCATAAACAATTTCTCCTTCAGACATATAACTGGTGATACGCAACCATTGTTTGTCATTAATTATTTTACCATAATGTTCAGACGTTTCTGCATCTGCACCATAAAATGATTGAATGGCAATTATCAATTCTTTAATTAAGGTATCTTTTAAATGTGGGGGTACTAAAATATAGTCAGGTGCAATACACATTTGACCACAATTAGAAAATTTAGGATTAGCTAAACGTCGAGCTGCCACTCTCAAATTAGCATCGGCAGCAATAACAGCAGGACTTTTACCACCTAATTCTAAAGTAACAGGCACTAATTGTTCGGCTGCATATTTATAAATTATTTTTCCAACCGCTGTACTTCCAGTATAAAAAATATGATCAAATCTATTTTCGGTTAACAAGGGTGGCAAAATGGTGGCACCTTCTCCTTCTAGATACAATATATAATTATCAGGAAATAGGGAGTCCACTATTTTACCCATGATTTTTGCTGTTGCTGGAGCAAATTCACTTGGTTTTAATACTACACAATTGCCTCCGGCAATAGCCCCAATTAAGGGCGTAAATAATAACTGAAAGGGATAGTTCCAAGGCGCAATAATACAAACCACCCCCAAGGGCTCTTGCATGGTATAACTTGCAGAAGGCATATTGACCAAGTTAGTGGCTACAGTATTGGGCTGCATCCACTGCTTTAAATGCTTTATAGTATAGTTTAATTCACTTAAGAAGAACCCTACTTCTGTAGCCCAGGCATCTTCATCGGTTTTTTTGAGATCGGCATAAAGTGCCTGATATAATTGTTTTTCAGCGTCTAAAACTGCCTTTTTTAAGCGTTCTAGCTGAAGTAATCTAAAAGAATACGACTGGGTAGCCCCTGTAGCGAAATAGGCACGCAGGTTTTGAACTGAGGTAGACATAAGCAAAGATTATTAGGCAATTTAAGTCTTATTCATGAAAGCAAAGTGGCATTTATTCACTTATCAAAATAATTCTTAAAATTCCAAAATTTTTGATAATTTAACATACTCATTTTAACAACGATTATAAACCAAATAACGATTTGCTATGTCCAAGAAAAAATTAGACAACTCAAGGAGGGATTTTATCAGAAACTCCGCACTTGCATTAGGGGGCTTTTACATTTTACCTAGACACGTTTTAGGAGGGAAAGGATTTACTGCACCAAGTGATAAATTACAAGTAGCTGGTATTGGTGCTGGTGGTAAAGGAGAGAGTGATTTATTTGCTTTCTACAGTAGTGGAAAAGCAGATATTGCTTTTTTATGTGACGTAGATGATCGTCAATGCGCAAAAAGCTGGCAAAGATATCCAAAAGCAAAACGTTATAAAGATTATAGAGAAATGTTAGATAAAGAACATATGCATATTGATGCTTGTTCTGTTTCTACACCCGATCATATGCATGCTGTACAAGCAATGGCAGCGATGCAATTAGGTAAACATGTTTATGTACAAAAGCCAATGGCACATGATATTTATGAAGCACGTGTTATGACAAAAGCGGCTCATGATTATAATGTTGTAACACAAATGGGTAACCAAGGTTCTTCTGGAGATGGTGTGCGCATGCTACAAGACTGGCATACTGCAGGATTAATTGGAGATATTCATACTATATATTGTTATACCGACAGACCTGTTTGGCCTCAAGGTGTAAATCGTCCAATCATAACTACACCAAGTCCAATACCTGCAGAATTAGATTTTAATTTATGGTTAGGTACTGCACCACAAAAAGATTATTTCGAAGGATTACTTCCCTTTAACTGGAGAGGTTGGTGGGATTACGGAACCGGTGCATTAGGTGATATGGCTTGTCATATTATGGCACCTGCATTTGCAGTGGCTGGATTAGGTTATCCTATTGCTGCTGAATGTAGTGTTGCAACTCGTTATACTGCACCATGGCAAAAATTAAATGCACCAGATAGTGGCCCAATGGGTTCTCATATTATTTTAACTTTCCAAGGACAAAACGGAAAACCAAATGTAAAATTACATTGGATGGATGGCGGTATTCAACCAGAGCGCCCAGCAGAATTAGGACCAAATGAAATAATGGGTGATGGTGGCAATGGTGTTATTTTCGAGGGTACAAAAGGAAAAATGATGGCGGGTACTTATGGTATTAATCCTCAATTATTACCTACGAACTTAACAAAAACAACTTCTGTACCACAAACAGTAAATCGTGTTAAAGGCGGAGAAGCCGGACACTATTCTGCATGGGTAGAAGCTTGTATCGCAGGAGCAGGAAGCGCAGAAGCAAAAGCATTAAGTTCTCACTTTGATATAGCAGGTCCTTTAACGGAGTCTGTGTTAATGGGTAATTTAGCTATTAGAAGTTATGATATCAAAGCCACTGATAAAAAAGGAGGCGCCACATATCCAGGTAGAAACATTCAATTATTATGGGATGGCCCTAATATGAAAATCACCAATTTCGACGAAGCGAATCAGTATGTTAAAAGAACATATCGTGAAGGTTGGAGCTTGGGTGTTTAGTCATAATTAGTTTTACTTATTATAAAATCTCGGTTGCCAATGGTAGCCGAGATTTTTTCTTTAATAGCTTAAGTAATAAAAATCGGTAACTTCATTTAGCAAAATAAATACCATGGAAAATTTACGTGAACAGTTCTTATTAAATCCTGACATTACATTTTTAAATTTTGGATCTTTTGGCGCTACGCCTAAACCTATTTTTGATGCTTATCAAAAATGGCAAATGGTGTTAGAGGCAGAACCTGTTCAGTTTATAGCATTTGATGGCGTACACTATTTAGCAGATACAAGAGCCGCTTTAGCAAAATTTATTGGCTGTCCAGATAAGGATGATTTAATTATGGTGACCAATCCTTCCTTTGCTGTGAATTTAATTGCTAAAAACTTTCCTTTACAAGCAGGGGATGAAATTTTAGCAACCGATATTGAATATGGGGCTTGTGATCGTACATGGGAATTTTATTGTCAAAAAAATAAAGCCATTTACCGTAAGCAAAAAATTAATTTACCCATAACCACCAAAGAAAAATTTATTGAAGATTTTTTTGAAGGCGTAAGGCCCACTACAAAAGCAATTTTCATAAGTCATATAACCAGTGCCACTGGATTAATTTTCCCTGTTAAAGAAATTTGTGCAATCGCTAAATCAAAAGGTTTAGTAACCATTGTAGATGGCGCACACGCTCCTGCACATATAGATTTAAATATAAATGAATTGCAAGCAGATTTTTATACAGGCGCTTGTCACAAATGGATGATGGCAGCCAAGGGTTGTAGTTTTTTATACGCACATAAAAGTGTACAAAAAATGTGTGACCCACTCATTGTAAGCTGGGGCTATAAAGCCTTTAAGCCCTCTGCATCTACTTTCTTAGATTATCATCAAATGATTGGGACCCGCGATTTTTCTGCCTTTTTAACAGTAGCTGCCAGTATTGAGTTTATGCAAAAAAATAATTGGACAGCTGTTTCCAAACATTGTCGTGAAATAGTACTTGATAATGCGCCACGTTTTTATACATTACTAGGCACCCAACCCATCAGCCCTTTAACCAATGAATGGATTGGACAAATGATAAGCATCCCTATTAAAACTACCGAACCAGAATTATTACAAAGAAAATTGTATACCGATTATAAAATTGAGATTCCTATTATGCGCCAAGACAATGATGTGTATATGCGTTATTCCATCAATGCCTTTAATAGTGTAAAAGATTTAGATATTCTTTATAAAGCGTTAGAAGCCATTCAGGAAGAAGGTGTATTGTTGCAATAAATATATTTTAAGCTAGTGCCTCATACAATATCTCTACTGTATGTAAGGCTCTCTCTCCTGTGCCATCTTTAATTTGATGACGGCAACTCGTTCCTGGAGCAGCAATAGTGCAATTGTTTTTATGGGCTCTTACTTTAGGAAATAAGACCAACTCTCCAATATTCATTGACACTTCATAATGTTCCTTCTCATACCCAAAGGATCCAGCCATGCCACAACAACCAGAAGGGATGGTTTCCACTGTATAATTCGTAGGAAAGGAAAGTACTTTTACTGAATCTGCTAAAGAACCCACTGCTTTTTGTTGACAATGCCCATGCAATAAAATAGATTTAGCATTTTGCGTAAATTTATTTTTTGTTATACCCCCTGACTCAATTTCTTTGGCGATAAATTCATCAATGAAAAAACTATGGTTAGCTAAATGTTTTGCCGCCACTATATTTTCATCTGTTGCTAAATCGGGGTATTCATCTCTAAAAGTCAATATAGCAGAAGGTTCTAATCCAATGATAGGACTTTGTTCATTAACCAAATGGCTTAGTTTTTCAATATTGATATTGGCAATTTTTTTTGCCTTTCTCACCAATCCTTTGGACAACCAAGTTCTACCGCTTTCTTCATGATCTGGAATAACAACCTCATAGCCCAATGCACTTAATAATTGAACGGCTTTAATACCAATGCCAGCGTCATTATAATTAGTAAACTCATCGCAAAATAAATACACTTTCATTTTCGCATTTACTGGCGCTTTGTAATTTTTTTGATACCAGGATTGCAAGGTTTCTAGTGACAAAGAAGGCATCGAACGTTTCAAAGCAAAACCTGAAACCAATTTTACTAAGGACCCAGTTATTATATTATTTATAAATAAATTATACAAACGCGGAGCAATAGAGCCAACTTTAGCAGCGGCGGTAAAATTGGCAATCAGCTTAGCTCTAAAAGGAACTCCATTGGCATCATAATAATGTTGTAAAAATTCTGCTTTCAATTTAGCCATATCTACATTAGAAGGGCATTCGCTTTTACAAGCCTTGCAACTTAAACACAAACTCATTACGTCATAAATTTCTTTATGATGATACCTATTTTGTTTATCAGAATGCGTTAAAAATTCTCGTAAAATATTGGCACGTGCACGTGTAGTATCTTTTTCATCTCTAGTCGCCATAAAGGAAGGGCACATGGTACCACCTGAAAGATGCGTTTTTCTGCAATCACCAGAACCATTGCACTGTTCGGCATGTTGTAAAATATCTTGTTGATGAAAACGAAATATAGTTTTAAACTCGGGTGTTAATTGCCCCGGCTCATACCTTAGCATGGTATTCATGGAAGGTGTATCCACTATTTTATTCGGATTGAAAATATGTTTTGGGTCCCAAGTATTTTTAACTTGTTTCAGTAAAGCATAATTTTTTTCACCCACCATTTGCTTGATAAATTCTCCGCGCAAACGGCCATCGCCATGCTCACCACTTAAGGAACCATCGTATTTTTTTACCAGGGTCGCCACTTCTTCTGCAATGGTTCTAAATAATTGGTTCCCTTCCTTAGTTTTTAAATTAATAATAGGGCGCAAATGAAGCTCCCCCGAACCTGCATGCGCATAATGCACTGCATACAAGCCATGCTTTTGCAATATTTCATTAAAGTCGCGAATATAATTAGGCAGGTCTACTACATCCACAGCAGTGTCCTCAATAACCGGTACTGCTTTTTCATCACCAGGTAAATTACTCAATAAACCTAGCCCTGCTTTTCTTAAAGCCCATATTTTTTTAGCATCTGCTCCATATAAAACTGGAAAATGATACCCTAGGCCGGCAGCGCGCATTTCAGCTTCCACCTTATTGGTAAGTGCAAGAATTTCTTCTTTAGTTTCTTTTACAAATTCAATTACTAAAATCGCACCTGGATCTCCTTGTACAAAAAATCTATTTTTACTTTGCTCAATATTTTCTTTAGTACATTCTAAAATATAATGATCAATCAATTCGCTCGCACTGGGTTGATATTTTAAACCAATTAAATTCGCATGAAGTGATTCGTCAATAGAATTAAAATGAACACATAGTAAACCCACTTCTTTGGGAGGGGCAGGTACTATATTTAATTTTATCTCCGTCATAAACGTCAAAGTACCTTCTGAGCCTGCAATTAGATCACAAAAATTAAAACGAGGACCACCTGCAGTAAAAGGATCCGACTCCACTAACATGTCAATAGCATAGCCTGTATTTCTTCTAAGCACCGATTTTTTAGGAAACTCTTTTCTTATCTCTACTTGGTTATCATATTGGCTTAATAGAGATCGTACCGATTTGTAAATAGTACCTTCTAAAGTATTCAAGTCGCATTTTGCATGAAAATCATCGGTAGATAGGCTATTAAAAACTACTTCTGATCCATCACTTAAGAATGCTTTGACTTCCAATAAATGTTCACGAGTACTTCTATATACTACCGAATTAGATCCACAAGAATTATTGCCCACCATTCCTCCAATCATTGCTCTATTAGCGGTGGAAGTTTCTGGTCCAAAAAATAAACCATGCGGTTGTAGAAATAAATTTAATTCATCCCGAATCACACCAGGTTGCACACGCACCCAGCCTTCTTCTTTATTGAGTTCTAAAATTTTATTAAAATGTTTTGACACATCAACAATAATTCCATTGCCAACTACTTGTCCCGCTAAGGAAGTGCCAGCAGTTCTAGGAATTAAGGAAGTGTTATTTGCGGCCGCAAATACAATCAATTTGGAAATATCTTCTTTTGTTCTAGGAATAGCCACCGCCAACGGCATTTCTCTATAACTAGAGGCATCCGTTGCATACAATGTTCTGATCATTTTATCGTAAAAAAGATCTCCTTCTAGTACTTGCGCAAGTTTTTTAAGCTGTTCCTTCATAATGCAAAATTCAACTTGCCAAAATTACTAAAATATTGACATAGACTGCCTAGCAATTCTTTTTGTCCGAACAGTCAACTACCAACTTAAAGTTTTCAAATAAGCGGCGTCATCTTTTGCACAATCTAATTCAGTAGTGCCAGTGTAAGCTTCTTGCTCAACAATGAAGTATTTAACACCTTGCGCAGTTGCTTGAGGTAATAAAGATTTATAATCGATGGTTCCTTTTCCAATAATACAAGATTCATGTCCTGTAGCCGTTTTAACTAGATCTTTTACATGCACTAATTTAAAACGATTAGGGAATTTCTTCATGTAGGCAATAGGATCTACCCCTGCAGCTACTGTCCAATACATGTCCATTTCAAAATCAACGGTATCAGGATTGGTAGATTTCATCATTAAATCTTGTGGTACGATACCATCCATTGCTACAAAAGAATAGTCATGATTATGGTAAGCAAAACGTAACCCATTTTTCTTAGTGATTTCACCGCAAGCATTAAACTCATCAGAGAAGCGTTTAAAATTATCAATTGATTTTTGAGCGCCTTTGTGCGGACAAATTAAATATTTCATTCCTATCTCTGCAGCTTGCGCGGCCTTGCGTTCAAAATCTTTGGTATTGTCACAATGAGTTGAAACCATTTTCATGCCTAAATCATCTAATACCTTCTTCAATTCTGTATTTTTCATTCCCCAAAAAATACCTTTGTCTCCTTCAAAACCCTCTATTTGCTTGTACCCACATTTAGATAAGTGTGTCAATACACCTACTGTATCTTTATATAATGCTTGTTTCACTGTCCATAATTGAATGCCGAATGGATTTGCTTTACCTGCCATCGCCATTAATTCATTACCAAAAGGCATACTTAATGCTGCACCTGCTAATGCTGTTTGACGGAGAAAATTTCTTCTTGAATTGTTCATAAAATCGTTTTTAAAGTTCAGTCGTTAAAAATACGAATGCAATTTTTTGCACCGTTTGAGATCCCATTTGAAAGTTCTATATAATAGAGAACCTGCTATAGTTTACTAAGTAGCCCAAGCCTTATCTCCTTTCTTATAAGGTACCGTGCCTTCATATTTACCAGGTACGGCAATATAGCGCAATGCTTTTGTAGCGCCTACTTCAGAACTAAAGAATCCCCATAAGGTTAATTCTTTTAGCATAGTGAAATAATGTTTAGTCTCATCTGGTTTTTTAGTTTTTTGAAAAGCGGCTGCTTCTTTATCTAAATCTACTAACAAACTATGGCGTTGCTCAGCAGTTGCCTGCATAAATGTTTTTCCACTTGCTTTAGTAGCTGCTTCATTTAATTTTTTAAAGCCATCCATGAAAGCAGTTTGATCTTTTGCTTCATAACAATCAGTTACAATCACTGTCATAAACTCACCCACTTTTGCTTCTTTCGCTCCAGGTGTGTTAGTAGCAGGTAAAATGGTTTCTGCAATTTCATTTAAAAACGAAATATCATCTTTTGTGAACTTAAGTCCTGTTGCACCAGTAGTACAACCAGCTAAAAATGCTTCTGCACCTAAAACGGTTCCGCCCATTATGAGTGCTACTCTTGATAAGGCTTCTCTTCTATTCATCATAAAATAGTATTTAAAATTTTATAAAATTATAAGTTTCCTTTTTTCAATTCATTTACTGCAAACTCAGCAGCTCTAGCAGTGAAGGCCATGTATGTTAAAGATGGATTTACACAAGAAGAACTTGCCATAAAAGCACCATCAGTTACAAATACATTGGGCGCATCCCATACTTGGTTGTTGCCATTCAAAACCGATGTTTTTGGATCTCTACCCATACGAGCAGTTCCCATTTCATGTATCCCTCTTCCTGGTGTGCCATCTCCATCATGAGCGGTTACATTTTTAACACCTGCTTTTTCTAACATTTCTTGGGCATCTGCAAAAATATCCTTGCGCATTTTTTTCTCATTCTCTTTTAATTCGCAATCAATATTTAATACATTTAATCCCCATTTGTCTTTCACTGTCTTATCTAAAGTTACTTTATTCGTTGGATCTGGCAACATCTCTCCAAAGCCACCCATACCAATGGTCCAGCTACCTGGTTCCGTTAAGGCATCTTTATAATCTCCTCCAATAGAAAATTCAGCAACATCTCTTCTCCAGTTTTGACGAGAGCCGCTTCCTTGGTAACCAAAGCCACGAACATAATCGCGTTTATCATCGCCTACATTTCTAAAACGAGGAATATAAAAACCATTCGCACGACGACCAAAAGTATATTTATCTTCATACCCTTCTACCATTCCTCCAGCACCAACGCCTAAATGATGGTCCATTAAGTTTTTTCCAAGTGCATCGCTGCTGCTTCCTAAACCACCTTCCCAAACATCGGTTGCAGAATTCATTAATAGCCAAGTACTATTTAAAGTAGAAGCGTTTACAAAAATAATTTTTGCCTTGTACTCAATAGTCTTATTGGTTTCTGCATCTAAAACAGTTACACCCGTTGCACGTTTTTTATCTTTATCGTATTTAATTTCTGTTACAATACTCCAAGGTCTTAAAGTTAAATTACCTGTTGCCATGGCAGCTGGTAAAGTAGATGATTGAGTACTGAAGTACCCACCAAATGGACAACCTAACCAACATTTATTTCTAAACTGACAACCAGGACGACCTTCATGAGGCACAGTAATATTTGCAGTACGTCCTATAATTAAATGACGTGACCCTTTATATACATCTTTTAATCTTGCAGCAACATCTTTCTCCACACAGGTTAAATCCATGGCTGGTAAAAATTGACCATCAGGTAAAACAGCTAAACCATCGCGATTACCACTAATGCCCGCAAATTTTTCTACATAGTCATACCATGGTTCAATTTCTTTATAACGAACAGGCCAATCAACGCCATGTCCATCTTTTGCATTGGCTTCAAAATCTAAATCAGACCAACGATAACTTTGACGACCCCACATTAAAGAACGACCTCCCACATGATATCCTCTAAACCAATCGAAACGTTTTGTTTCAACATAAGGACTTTCTTTATCTGAACACCAATAATCTAAATTGGTTTCGTTTAATGGATAATCTCTTTTTAACACAGGGTAATCTTTTATCATTTCCTGTGTACGTGTACCACGGTGTGGATGATCCCATGCTTCTTTATCTGCATTGACATAATCCTTAATGTGTTCAATGTTTCTACCACGCTCTAACATTAATACTTTTAATCCTTTTTGCGTAAGCTCTTTAGCTGCCCATCCACCGCTAATTCCAGACCCTACCACAATTGCGTCATACTGTTGCTCTGCCATATTTTAGATTTTACTGTTTTTTATTTTTTTTATTAAACCAACTATTTATTTTTTCTTTCGTCGCCTTTCTTCTTCATCAATTTTTACGTTGCTTATTAAACATCACAAATTTTAATAGCAGCAGCCAATGAAGCAATCGGATCTTTATCTGCAGGAATAAATTCTTGTGCTACATATCCTTTAAATCCTGTTTTCAAAATGGCACGCATGATAGCTGGATAATATAATTCTTGTCTTTCATCAATTTCATTTCGACCTGGCACACCCCCAGTATGATAGTGTCCATAATAAGCGTGATTAGTGTTAATTGAATGAATAATATCGCCCTCATCAATTTGCATATGATAAATATCAAAAAGCAATTTAAAATTAGGAGAGCATAAACGTTTACATAATTCAACGCCCCAGCTAGATCTGTCACACATATAATCTTTATGGTCTACTCTTGAGTTTAATAATTCCATTTGAATAACAACACCTCTTTTTTCAGCCAATGCCATAATTTTTTTCAAACCAGTCACGCAATTATTCAAACCAGTTTCATCATCCATACCTCTTCTACTTCCCGAAAAACAAATCAAGTTTGTATAGCCTGCGTCTGCTACATAATTAATATGTTCTATATAATTTTTAACTAATTTATCGTGGTATTGTATAGTATTGAATCCTTCGGTTAAACTAATCTCAGCACCATTGCACATGGTAGAAGTAAGCCCATTATCTTTTAATATTTTCCATTCTGAAGGGCCTACTAAATCCATACCCACCATACCTAGTTGCTTAAAACTTTTCGCTAATGATTCAGTGGGAATGTCACTATAACACCATCTACAAGCAGAATGGTTAATGTTTCCTTTAAGTGCATCTGTTGTTGCTTGATTTTTCACTGCTGCTAAAATATTAGAGGGTAAAACCGCGCCTGTAGCGATTGCTGCAGACCCTGTTAAAACTTGTTTAATAAGCTTACGTCTGTTGACATTTGTTGACATGGCAAGTAAAAGTTAATTGGTTTGATAAATATAATTTTTATTTCCTATTTTTTACAAAGTTTTTAGTTAAAAAAAGGGGTTATTTGCAAAATAATAAGGAAATTGCTACTAGAATACTCTGAAAGTGTTATAATGACACAATTAATCGATTTTGTAAGCTTAAAAACAATCAAAAATGAATAGAAAATTACGCATGGGAATGGTCGGCGGAGGTAAAGATGCCTTTATTGGTGCCATACACAGATTAGCTGCTAATATGGATGGTCTTATTGAAATAAGTTGCGGTGCCTTAAGTATTAATCCTGAAATAGCAGTGGCTTCAGGCGAGGCACTATTTCTTCCCAAAGAAAGAACCTATTTGACTTTTGATGAAATGATAAAAAAAGAGGCAGCGCTTCCTGCCAATGAGCGCATGGATTTTGTCACAATTGTAACACCCAACTTTGCACACTTCGCACCAGCAATGATGGCATTGGAGTATGGATTCCATGTAGTCATAGAAAAACCGATTACTTTTTCAATGGATGAAGCAAAACAATTAAAACAAAAATTAGATGAGACCGGATTAACACTTTGTTTAACACATACCTATTCTGGTTATCCTATGGTAAAGCATGCAAAAGCCATGGTGAAGGAAGGAAAGCTAGGAAAAATTAGAAAAGTATGGGTAGAATATGCACAAGGTTGGTTAAGTAAATTATCTGAAAGAGAAGGAAATGCACAAGCAGCTTGGAGAACAGATCCAAAAAAATCGGGTAAGAGTTCTGTAATGGGAGATATTGGAACACACGCTGCACATTTAGCAGAATATATTACGGGTGCTAAAATTTCTGAGGTTTGTGCCGAATTAAATACAATGGTAGAAGGAAGATTACTTGATGATGATGGATCAGTAATGTTGAAATTTGATAATGGTGCTAAAGGAGTTTTGATGGCATCACAAGTTGCAGCAGGTGAAGAAAATAATTTAAAAATTAGAATTTATGGGGAGAAAGGTGGTATCGAATGGATGCAGCATGAACCCAATACTTTACATGTTAAATGGTTAGACCAACCTGCACAAGTACTAAGAGCAGGTGGAAACTATGGTGCACATTTATCTGCAACAGCCATACATAGTTGCCGCACACCCGGCGGACATCCTGAAGGATACTTAGAAGCTTTCGCAAATATCTATCGCAATTTTGCTTTAACCCTTGGATGTAAAATAGATGGTAACACTCCTACACCAGAAATGTTGGACTTCCCTGGTATTGAAGATGGTTTAAGAGGGATGGCATTTATAGATAATGTAGTTGCCTCTTCGCAGTCCGATAAAAAATGGACACCTTATGTTATTTAAAATATAATTATGACAACAATAAAAGGACCTGCTATTTTTTTAGCACAATTCATGGGTGACACGGCTCCATTTAATACTTTAGAAGGTATTTGTAAATGGGCTGCTGGCTTGGGTTTCAAAGGAGTGCAAATTCCTAGTTGGGATGCAAGATGCATCGATTTAAAAAAAGCTGCAGAAAGTAAAACCTATGCAGATGAAATTAAAGCTATCGTTACAAAAGCAGGAATGGAAATAACTGAATTGTCTTCTCACTTACAAGGACAATTAGTAGCAGTGCATCCAGCCTATGATGCACAATTTGATGGCTTTGCTCCTAAAGAAGTGCATGGCAATTCAAAAGCAAGAACAGCATGGGCGGTGCAACAATTAATGTATGCAGCCAAAGCTTCACAAAATTTAGGACTCAATGCACATGCCACTTTTAGCGGATCCTTATTATGGCATACAATGTATCCTTGGCCACAGCGTCCAGCCGGATTAGTAGAGACAGGATTTACTGAGTTAGCAAAAAGATGGATGCCTATATTAAATGAATTTGATAAAGTAGGTGTTGATCTTTGCTATGAAATTCATCCTGGTGAAGATTTACATGACGGCGTTACTTATGAAATGTTTTTAGATAAAGTAAAACAACATCCACGTGCTTGTTTATTATACGATCCTTCTCACTTTGTTTTACAATGCATGGATTACTTAGGATATATCGATGCTTTTCATGAGCGCATTAAAATGTTTCATGTAAAAGATGCAGAATTTAACCCAACAGCAAAGCAAGGTGTATATGGTGGTTATCAAAATTGGATAGATCGCGCAGGTAGGTTTAGATCTTTAGGAGATGGGCAGGTAGATTTTAAAAGTATATTCAGCAAATTAGCTGCTTACAATTTTAAAGGTTGGGCAGTGATGGAATGGGAATGTGCCATTAAACATCCCGAAGTGGGTGCAGCAGAAGGCGCCCTATTTATTCAGAAAAATATTATTAAAGTAACTGAGAAAGCATTTGACGATTTTGCAAGTACTGGTTCAGATGAATCATTCAACAAGAAAATTTTAGGCATTTAAACATTTAAAAAAAGAAGCACTATGAAGAAGGTTTTATTTATTTTAACGACGGCTGTTATTGTAATGGCTTGTGGTGGTGGATCAACAGAAGCTGGAAAAGCAGCAGATGGCGCAAAAGAAGCGACAGCAAGTGCTGGCAATTCCTTATCAGACAACCCAGATTATCAAAAAGGATTAGCCTTGGTTGCAGGAAGTGATTGTTTAACTTGTCATAAAACAAGTGAAAAAAATATTGGACCTGCTTATAAAGATGTAGCAGCAAAATATGAAAATACAGAAGCTAACATAAAGATGTTAGCGGAAAAAATAATGAAAGGCGGAAGTGGCAATTGGGGCGCCATTCCAATGACACCTCACCCTCAATTAAAACAAGAAGATGTAGAACAGATGGTAAAATATGTATTACTTTTAAAGAAGTAATATACTTAACCCCCATTTAAAATTACCCAACCCATTATCATGAAAAAAATATTATTTGCATTTTTAGTAACCTTAGTGTCTACTCAAACAAATGCACAAAAATGGATCTCTTTATTTGACGGAAAAACAACTAACGGTTGGCATAGTTTTGGCAAAGCCAGTGCAGGTGAAGCATGGATTGTAGAAGATGGTGCCATCGTATTTGACCCCGCTGCAAAAACTGCAGGTAAATATGGTGGAGATCTTGTAACAAATGAAAGCTATAATGATTTTCATTTACAACTAGAATGGAAGATTTCTAAAAATGGTAATAGTGGTATTATCTTTTTTATACAAGACGATCCTACAAAATATAAAGAAACCTGGCATACAGGACCTGAAATGCAAGTCTTAGATAATGATGGGCATCCAGATGGAAAAATTATTAGTCATAGAGCAGGTAATTTATATGATTTAATTGTTGGTAAAGAAGGCGTTGTAAAACCTGCTGAAGAATGGAATAAAGTTGATATTATTTTTAAGAAAGATAAATTAGACCTTATCTTAAATGATGTTAGCATGGTAAGCACACATGTAGGAGATGATGGCTGGAAAGATTTGATAAGAAGATCTAAATTCTCTAAAGGTGAATCGCCTGATTTTGCAAAAATATTCTCAGGACATATTGCTTTACAAGATCATGGAAATAAAGTGAGTTATAGAAATATTCGTATTCAAAAGTTATAATTCAGATAGTGCAAACTATTCATGAAAATTTTATGCGTCAGGCCCTCGTGCAAGCACAGAGGGCCTTTGACGTTGATGAAGTGCCTGTTGGTGCAGTCATTGTAATGCATGGAAAGATTATTGCTAAGGCCTACAACCAAGTACAGTTGTTGAAAGACGTTACCGCTCATGCCGAAATTTTAGCCATCACGAGTGCCTGTGAAAATTTACAAGAAAAGTATTTGACGGAAGCAACCTTATATGTAACACTAGAGCCCTGCTTAATGTGCGCAGGTGCCTTGTACTGGAATAAAATAGGCCATATTGTTTTTGGCGCTTATGACGAAAAAAATAGCTACCGCCGTGTTACCGAAAAAAATCCTTTTCATCCTTCCACTACCCTTGTAGGTGGAATTTTACAAGACGATTGCGCCGCGCTCATGCAAGCTTTTTTTAAAGCCAAGCGTTAATATCATAACTAGAGGGAATCCTAAATATTATTTCGAGTCAAAAAAAGTTTTCTTTTCTATTTAAGGAAAAAATGGCTTGCCTTGGCTTAAATCAGCGCAAAGCATTGTAATTTTGAGCTTCATTCTGAAACACAATAAATAAAAAATATGTCATTTACTTTACCAGCGTTACCCTACGCACACGAAGCATTAGAACCCCATTTTGATACCTTGACCATGCAAATTCATCATGGCAAACACCATCAAGCATATGTAGATAATTTAAATAAAGCTATTGCTGGCACACCTAATGAAGGAAAAAGTTTAGAAGAATTAGTAAAAGTGGCTGGTACTATTAGTCCGGCTGTAAGAAATAACGGTGGTGGACATTGGAACCATAGTTTCTTTTGGGCAAGCTTAGCACCTAATGCTGGTGGCGCTCCTACTGGCGCATTGGCTGATGCCATTAATACCGCTTTTGGAAGTTTAGATGCATTCAAAGAAAAATTTGCAGCAGCTGGTATGACTCGTTTTGGAAGTGGTTGGGCTTGGTTAATCGTAAAAGATGGAAAATTAGAAGTAAGCTCTACACCTAATCAAGATAATCCTTTAATGGATGTGGCTGATGTAAAAGGAAGCCCTATCCTAGGTGCAGATGTTTGGGAACATGCTTACTACTTAAAATATCAAAATAGAAGAGCTGATTATTTAGCAGCTTTTTGGAATGTAGTGAATTGGTCAATAGTTGCTGATCGTTTTGCCGCAGCAAAATAAAAAGTAACAATCACTTTATACTCTTTAATAAAAAAGTGGGCATCATAAGTGTCCACTTTTTTTTAGATACTATTATCAAAAAGTATTTGCGATAGAACAGCATTACTAGGGTACTGGGTCGTACCCATGACCGCCCCCTGGCCTACATTTACTCAATCTTTTTACCCCTAGAAAAATTCCTTTAAGCGGACCATGTTTTTGAATCGCTTCAATAGTATAGTGAGAACAAGTGGGCGTGAATCTGCATTTACTTCCTCCCATCCAAGGAGAAATGACTAATTGATAAAATCGTATCAATACAATAAAAGGAAAAGCAATTATGTTTTTGATTGTTGGCAAAGTAGTTGCTTTTATTTTACTAATTTTTTAACCAGCAGGCTCAATGCCTCTCTCACTTTAGCTTGAATCTCTACTTGTGGTAAGACGTTTGCATCTGTGTATAAAAAAAATAAATTAACCCGCTTATACTCAAGTGCTGCTTGATTTATAAAATTTGGTTTTTCTAAACGAAAGGCTTCCCTTAATAATCTTTTTACCCTATTGCGTTGCACCGCTTTTCTAAAAGTTCTGCTAGGAGCCCCTACGCCTGTTTGCAATAATCCTTTTTGAAAAACTTTATTAGTTTCAACATTTTGCTCAAGGGCGTTTCCCTCCTTTAAAGTATCTAGCACTTCAATGGTATAAATAAGTCTAATTGGAAATAGGGTAATAGCTTGCCCCGTAGAAAACAAATGTTGGGTTTGCTTTCTACTTTTTAATTTATCTTTTTTCTGATATGTAAAAACCTTAGACAAACTTGTCGCATTAAAGTGATAAAAAAAGTCCCTCCCGAATAACGGGAAGGACTTTAAAATTATTGAATTTATTTGTAATAGTTAGAAAGGGATACTTCCTAGATTAATTTTTCTTTAATCCTTTCTCGCTAGATACAGTTAGTTTTTTGCGTCCTTTCTTTCTACGGCTTGCTAATACTTTACGACCATTAGCAGATTCCATACGCTTACGGAAACCATGAACAGATTTACGACGACGTTTATGTGGTTGAAATGTACGTTTCATTTGATGTCTTTTACTTGCTTAGTTTCTTAAATTTATTTCCACTTCAATAGCAGTCACCATACCACTACCTGTGAAAGGACGGCAAAAATAGGGTATTTTTTCATTTTTTAAGCTAAATCTGTATGTTTTGCCTCAATTTTTTGTCCAAAAAATAAGCTGCCTTGCTTTTCGAACACTTTAGCATTATCGGTAGTGTAAAAGCTTAATTGGCCAGAAACGCTACAGTTTTGGGCTATTTCAGGGTGATTTTCAAGATATTTTGCTAGGCTTTTAGCAACAATATCACCCTGTGTAACCAAATTCACCCCAGTAGGCAGGAAAGACTTTATTTTAGCCTCTAATAGTGGATAATGAGTGCAAGCCAGTAAAATAGCATCAATGCCCTCAGATTGGTTAAAAAGCTCCTTCAAGTATTGCTGCACAAAATAGTCTGCACCAGGCTTATCAAATTCTCCATTTTCAATTAAGGGAACCCACATTGGACAAGCTTGTTGGAAAACTTTAAGACTGGGAAAAAACTTAGCTAACTCAAGAGGATAGCTATCACTTTGCACCGTACCCAAAGTGCCCATAATGCCAATTTGCTGATTGGCTGAATAATTACCTAACACTTCGGTGGTAGGTCTAATAACACCAAGCACTCTTTTGGTGGGATCAATATGCGGCAAATCTAATTGTTGAATATTTCTAAGTGCTTTGGCCGATGCAGTATTGCAAGCAATAATCACCAAAGAACAGCCTTGTTTAAAAAACCAATTTACTGCTTCTAGGGTGTATTCATACACTGTTTCAAAAGATCTTGTACCATAGGGAGCTCTCGCATTATCACCTAAATAAATATAATCGTACTGAGGCAATTGCTTTTTCAATTCCTTCAAAATGGTGAGTCCTCCATAACCGCTATCAAATACTCCAATGGGCGCTGGCATACTATTTATTTTAATATTTACGTTGCTGCTGTAAAACTAAGAACCTCGTTGCATAACAACGAGGTTCTTATCAAAAACTATTTTAAAAAAGTATTATCCTTTTTTTGCTGGAGCTGCTGCCTTAGTAGCAGTTCCGCCTGTAGCAGCTTTGAAAGCCTCTTCTACATCCTTAGGTAAATTCAATTTCAACTTCATTGCAACACGAATAGTTAAGTTGTCTGCAATAGAAGGTTGCGCATAAGGAGACAAAGCATCTGCCTTTAAAACTAAAGTGTATTTATTTTCAGCAACTACTTCGCTTAATGCAGCAGCTACTTTTTGTCTGTAAGGCAATAAAAGAGTTTCCTCTTTTGATTGCATTGCTTGTTGTTGGTATTGTTGCCAGTTAATCAATTTGTATTTTAATTTATTCAAATCGGTTGTAGCCATTTCAAAAGCTTTTGCTTTTTTAGATAACTCAGCAGAATCTCTTCTAAAGATGCTATCCTTGATTTGATAATCTTTCAAAGTATAATTATACTCTTCTTGCAAAGTATCTTGTGCGTATGATCTAAGCACGGTATCTAATTTTTCTTGAATACCAGGGAATAAAGCAATAACACTTTGGTCATCAAAATAACCAATCTTTGTTTGTGCAGTTGCACTTGTTGTAAATGAAGCTGCAATGAATAAGATGACAGCTACTAAGAAACCTTTTTTCATAAGATGTTGTTTTATTTGTTGATCTTTTTTTATAATTTATTACTAGTTACTAATCCCCAATTCTTTTAAAACGTCGTCGCTTTTGTCCAGTTTTGGGTCTGCAAATATAATGGTAATTCCTTCACTTTTGTCTAAAATGAAGTCATAAGCACGAGCAGCAGCCATTTTTTGGACGGCGTTATAGACTTTATCCTGAATAGGCTTCACCAATTTTTGCCTTTCTTTAAACAAATCTCCCTCATAGCCGAAACGCTTTTTTTGCAAATCTCTCAACTCTTTTTCTTTCACAAAAAGCTCATCCTCTCTCTTTTTTCTAAGGTCTTCAGATAGCATAAATTGTTCTGCCTCATAGTTTTTGTACATTTTATCAAGGACCATTTGCTTGTCGTCAATTTCTTTCTGCCATTGATCACCTAGTACTTTAAGTTTCTTATCCGCTTCTTTGTACTCAGGTATTTTATCTAATATATACTTGGTATTGATAACGGCATACTTCGTTTGCGCCTGACTTGAAAGAAAAGTCGCAAGTCCAATAAAAAGGACCAAAAAGTGTTTTCTAAATTGCATAATCCATTATTTATGAAATGAAAGTTACGATAATTATTATTCAGGCTCAAACCCTAGCATAAAGGTAAATCTTCCAGCATCTTTTAATGCGGTGGTACCTGTCAATCTATCAATACCAATACCATAATCAAATCCTAATAAACCAAACATAGGAAGATAGAAACGCATACCAATACCTACTGAACGTCTTAAATTAAATGGATTGTACTCTTTCATACTATACCATCCATTGGCTGCTTCAAAAAATCCTAGTGCATAAATGGTACTGCTAGCCGCTAAACTTAATGGATAACGAACTTCCACCGCATACTTATTAAAAATGGTAAAATGTTGTCTAGAAGATTGTTGGTCAGGATTTATTTTTGGATTAGAACTTTCATAAACCGGGTACCCTCTTTGTGCAATAATATCATATCCTAATAATGCAAACTGATTGCTTAACCCTGCATCTCCTAATTGGAAACGCTCAAAAGGCGAAACACTTAATTCACTATTGTAAGCGCCTAAGAAACCATATTTAGCAGCAAATTTTAAAACAAATTGTTTGTTATGGTCTGCACCTGCTGGCTTGCCTAATGGCACAAACCATTCTCCATTAAATCTCCACTTGTGATACTCTAATAATTCAAAAGGATTAGCAGCACTATTTACATTAGGGCTAATTAATGAATAAGGTGGTGTTAACTGACCACTCAATAAAAAAGTAGAACCCGTTCTAGGGAATAAAGGTTGATCTACAGAAGTTCTTTGTAAAGCGATTCTAAAATTGACATTATTCACAACTCCATTATTAAAGTTGGGTAAGTTGTAGGGATCAATTGCATAATCTTTCAAAGTATACCTAGTATAGTTTAATCCCATACTTAATGAAAAATAATCATCAGGCCATGCTAATTGTCTTCCAAAAGAGACTGTTGCACCAGTAGTAGAAATATACCTTGAATCGGCTGCATTTGGATCATACATGCCCGTCAATAAATTATATGTTTGCCCGTATTTTGTATTGTATACACTTACAGTTAATGTATTTCTCTTTATACCTCCAAACCATGGTTCAGTGAAAGAAAAGTTAGTAGACCTAAATGCTTTACCATTACTTTGAACTCTCACACTAAGCTTTTGTCCGTCACCCATTGGAAGTGGATCCCAAGCGCCTTTTTTGAATAAGTTTTTAGAACTAAAATTATTAAAAGTTACTCCTAAAGTTCCAGTAAGTCCAATGTATCCACCCCAACCAGCACTTAGTTCTAATTGATCACTTGATTTTTCTTCAACGCCATAATTAATATCCACTGTTCCATCTTCTGGATTAGGAATTGGATCAATCTTTATTTTCTCTTGATCAAAAAAGTTTAATTGCGAAATTTCACGCTGAGACCTTATTAATAAAGTACGGCTAAACTTATCACCAGGCAAAGTTCTTATCTCACGTCGAATGACAAAGTCTTTAGTTTTTTCGTTCCCTGCAATACGTATCGTTTTAATAGTGGCCTGCGGGCCTTCTACTACACGAATTTCAAAGTCAATCGTATCATTATACACAGCAGTTTCAACTGGGTCTACTCTAAAAAATAAATAACCATCATCTTGGTATAAGGTACTTACATCACCACCTTCGGCAGTAGAGGTCTTCCCTAATTTATTAAATAGAATTTCGCGATTGTAAATTTCTCCTTTCTTGATATTTAAAATAACAGATAAGATAGAATCGGTATACTTCGTATTGCCTCTCCAACTAATATTACCAAAATAATATTTGCGTCCTTCTTTTAATTGCACGTCAATATTTAAATTGCCCGCTGCATTATGATACACGGTATCCTTGACAATCACCGCATCTCTAAAGCCAAGTGAATTATAATAATCTAACAAGTTATTTTTACTCTCTTCGTATTTCTTAATATCGAATTTAGAGGAAGAAAGAGAAAACCTAGCGTATGGATTTAAAATTTTTCTAGTTTTTGTAAAAGTCAAATAACCTTTCTCTGACATATACTGCTCAAAAGTATAAGGAGTTGTTTTAACAATAACAGGTTTATCATTTACGGGGTAAAGTGTAAACCTAGATTTTTCATGTACTTCTTTTAAACTTTTCTTAAGCTTTGTCTCTTCAATGATATTACCACCAAAATTGATATTATTAATACGCACTTTAGGGCCCTTGTCAACAATAAAATCTAATAATAAATTATTTTTTCTTGTTGCGTCTTTGCGTTCTTTAATAGTCACTTTCACATCTTGAAATCCCTTCTCTGCATAATACTTTTTGATGCCTTCGATAGCCGTAATTTTCATGTTATCGGTTACTACTCTGTTAGGCGTTAAACCCGTTTTGCCAGATAGTTCATCAAGATCAGATTTCTTAGTGCCAATAAAAGTAAACTTAGAAAGTCGAGGTCGTTCTGTAACATTAATTTCCACGTCTATTTCTTTGCCCACTAAATCTGTTAAATATATACTTACGTCGCTAAAATAGTTTTGGTCCATCAACTTGTGAATAGACTTCGCAAAATTATCACCACCTGGTATGGATACTTCATCCCCTATATTTAAAGTAGAAAGGGAAAGCAATAAGTTTTCATCAAAATTCTCATTTCCAACAACTTTAATAGAGCGAATCTTATATTTAGAAGGTGTTTTTTGCGTAAAAATATTAATCAACTTTACATTGATTTGAGTCACCGAATCTTTAACTGCCATATCCTGGGCATAAGAAGTCGAATTCAATAAAAGTACTGATAGTGAACCTATTAAAAATGGAAGAAATTTCTGCATCTGCTATTGGGGCTAAACATTTATAATTTTAAAAGTGTCGCAAATTACTCGTAATAATTCAAAGTCTTTGTTAAAAGTGAAAATAAACATATTATTTTTTTTCACCATTTAAGCTGATTTGATGGCTGGTTTTGCCAAATCTGCGTTCTCTGGACTGAAAATCGAGGATGGCTTTAATCAAATCATCCTTTCTAAAATCAGGCCATCTGGTATCTGTAAAATACAATTCAGCGTAAGCTAATTGATATAATAAAAAGTTACTGATGCGAAACTCTCCACTGGTGCGGATCATTAATTCAGGATCTGGAAAATCACTGGTAGTAAGGGATGCAGATAAGGTTGTCTCATTAATTTCATCCAACTGCATACTGCCCTGCTTCACTTTTGTAGCCATATTTTTTGCTGCTTCTACCAACTCCCACCTGCTACTATAACTCAATGCAATAATGAGCGTTAGCCCCGTATTTTTAGACGTTTGAGCTGTAGCATTGTCCAAAGCTTCTCTAGCATGCGGGGGCAACATGGCTAAATTGCCTATAAAACGCAGTTTTATATTGTTTTTGTGTAAATCGGGAACTTCTTTGGCAATGGTATCAACAAATAAAGTCATTAGACCCGTTACTTCCTGCTCGGGACGCTCCCAATTTTCAGTACTAAAAGCATATAAAGTAAGGTATTGAATACCTATTTCCGTTGCGGCTTCCACTACTTTTCTAACACTTAAAACGCCCTGATAGTGACCAAATAAGCGGTCTTGCCCTTGTTCTTGTGCCCATCTCCCATTTCCATCCATAATAATGGCAATATGTTTAGGCAGTTTGCTCAGATCCAAGTTTTCCATGGTGTAAAATTATGAAAATAACTAGGTTATTTACGATTAAAGAGGCCGAATAACCCTTTTTTGGAAGCATTTTTACTTTTAGGTTCCTTATTAAACATATTGTCTCTTTTCAGTTTTGGCCTTTTGTCGGGACCATAAATTTTTAGAAGGTTATAAGAAATACCCAATTTGGCACTAAAATATTGATCTTTCCCAGAAGTACTTGCTTGATAGTTTATGGTTCCTACGCTATGACTGTCTGTATCTCCAAAATGATCCAATACATCAGAATTTGTAAATCGATAAGTAGCTTCTGCAAAAAGATTCCAAGATCCTGTAATATTATATTTAAAACCAAGGTTTAAAGGCATGGTAATAATATTGGGCGCATAAGTCGTATTCCCATTTATATCCTTAAAATTACTTGTGTCTTTCATGGGAGATAAATAACCAATACCAAAACCCATATAGGGGCTACATCTAAAATTTTTATTCCCATTAATAAATTTTAAGAAATATAATTCCATCATCAAACTAATATCTTGATAAGTAGTTCTAAAATATAAATTACGATCATGTACATATAGATTCATTGTTTTAGCTGTTAATGAATCAAACCCACCTAGTGTATGTAATTCATACGTTGCTCTAAGTCCTATATAATCGTTTAATTGTTTTTTATAAAAGCCACCATAGCTTAAAGCAAAAAATTGCAGGTTGGGTGCGATGTCTCCATTATAAGATGATTGACCAGCAAACAAACCTATTTCACCTTTATTTTCTACTAATTGTAAATATTGAGCTTTTACGCTAGTGGTAAAAAATAAAATAAAAAATAAATAAATGAATAACTTACGCATTGGCTAATTTCTTTTATCCAAGCCCCAAGTGAGCTTTGTTCTTAGGGTCGTCAAATAGCTGTTCTCATTGAGTCTTATGAAATTAACAGAGAAGGATTCTTTCTTAATCGCCAATTGAATATTTTTAGGTACAATTTCCTTTCTTGCATCTAATGCACAAATTAATTCCTCTGTCCTGCCTTCAATTTCAAAAGATATTACAGCACTGTCAGGTACTACGATTGAACGTACATTTAAATTGTGAGGCGCTACTGGTGTAATAACAAAACTGGCAGATTCTGGAAATAAAATGGGGCCATTACAACTCATATTATATCCCGTTGAACCAGTGGGCGTTGAAACAATTAAACCATCTGCCCAGTAAGAATTTAAAAATTCACCATTTAAATAAGTATGAATTTTAATCATCGGAGAAGTGTCTCTTTTATGAATTGCAAATTCATTTAAGGCATAAGGGGCATTTCCAAAAATAATTGGATCGGCATCCAAATGCAATAAGGTTCTTTTTTCTATAACGTAGGTGCGATTTACTAAAGCGTCAACCATTAAACTCAATTCATCTTTTGAAATAGTTGCTAAAAAACCAAGCCTTCCATAGTTAATTCCTAAAATAGGAATTTGACTATCCCCCACAATCGTAACCGCATCCAATACTGTTCCATCACCTCCTAAACTTATTAAACAATCAATGGTATCATGTATGGCAGAGAAAGAAGTAAAAGCTATCAAAGGAGCCTTACCAGCACCTGATTGTAAATTAAATTTTGTAATTAAATCTTGGTAGACATAAATAGCAATATCATACCTATTTAATTCAAATAATAAGGCTTGCAAAGATTGTTGTTGATCAATATCGACCCCTCTACTGTAAATAGCTACTTTCATCCAATAATTTTAAAAATTAATACCACTTCGCAAATATAACCCTTTGTCTCCAAGCTGATTCAAGCTGTAATCAATTTTTAATACAAAATCGTAAAGGCTAATAATATCCATACCCACGCCCACCGTTCTTAAGGGTGTATTAGCAAGGCGATTCCCATTCACAGGATGTTCGCTATATACATATCCAAGATGCGTAAACGCTTTTAACCAAAACTGATATTTAATGGATGGGAGTTTTTTGCTATTTAGTAAATTTTTAACAGTTATACTCCCTATAGAATGATGAAAAGAAGCCTTAAATATAGTGGCAGCGTTGCCATCCACTACATAATACTCCAACCCATTCAAATACAAATTTCCATATCCCAATAATTTAATATCGGTATAATTTTGATTTGGCAAGAATTTAATCATCGTATTGGATTCAAGAAAAAAGAAGTTTGATTTTGAAACTGGAATCAGGTTAATTTTTCTAAATTGAATAGAAGTTAAATTACTATTTTTTGAAAACCGTTGATAGAGCATTAAGTCGGTAGAATTACCTTTGGTAGGATATGCATTATAATCAAAATGAATATTCGTATATGATAAAGTAGCATCAATATAAGTGAAGTTTTTTTGATGATTGGGCAAAAATTTAGGTTGTACTAGAATTGCAGAATCACTTATTTCATTGCGACCAGCACCCAATTGAAAACTATGTCTTTCATATAAATTAGGACGATACAATAAACTCGCATTAACACGATATCCCTCTTGAATAATATTTTGAGTTTTATAAAAAACCTGCTTATCAAGTTTGGTATCGATATTAATTTCTTTTTGCGTAAAATTTTGCCAACCAAGCGCTAATCCATATTTTAATTTTTTATCAATAAATGGAATTTGATACCTAAAAATAGATTGTTGCGTATAGCCAGTTACAAATGCAGCAGTTAATTTATCATTATTGCCAGTAGTATTGGCTTGCCTTAGGGAAAATCCATAATTAACTCTATCTAGGCTTCTGTTTTGTTCATTCCACCATTGACTAAAATTTCGGTCTACCCACTTAAAATAGGGAATAGGAAATAAATACCATCTCTCCTCTACATGAATAGTAATAACAGCATTTGCACTATCCACTAATGAAGCATTTACAGTTACATTTATGAATAAAGAGGTATTAACTAATTGTTGTTGCGCTTCTGTAGTTAATAAGGTCAGTGAATCTTTTGAAATATAATCACCCTCATGATAGGGTAATTCTCTTAAAATAATATAGGGCTTGGTTTTTTTATTGCCTTCAATTTGAATAGCAGCAATTTTTACCTGTGCTGTTACAGCAGTGGAAAAGAATAAAAATGTAGTAATGAGGAATAATAAATATTTTGCTTTATTACACATCTAAATAATTCATTAGATGATGGTAATGGCTTTCTATATCATTATGGAGTGGCGACTTTCCAAAATAATGTAACACTTGATAATCGTATCGCTGAAAAGTTGAAATAATAGCAGAAGCTTCTTCTTGATTAATTTTAATAGTAATAATCATGGCGCCAGTAGCTTCGTCAAAAAAAGTATTTAATTGAACAATTTGTGCATTATTGGTTTCTACCAATCGGCTCATCTCCGCTAAGGAATATTGATAGGGCGTGATAGATAAAACAATGATGGCCCCATTTTGTGCTGCTCCTATAAAACGAGAAAGGCTTTCATTTAAGTTTTTTTGAGTAATCACCCCCACACATTCTTGCTGATCATTTAAAACAGGCAATAAAGAAAGCTCATGTTTTGAAAATAACTCCAAGGCCTTTGTAAAATGAGCCGTTCCTGTAATACCCACTCTTACAAAAGAATCTGCAATGATAGTCATTGATTGATCAAGTGCTATATCCAAAACCGACTCCTTACTCACTAAACCTATAAAATATTCTTCTTTTAAAATAGGCAAATGCTGGACTTCGTAATCTTCCATGCATTGTAATACAAAAGAAGCAGTGTCTTCTAAACGAAGCATAGGAAAACCTTTTGTAGCAATTTCATTTGCAAGCATGCTGTATTTATTTTGGTAGCTCGGAAAGGAACTTGTGTAAAATAGTATTAAACGCTTGAGGCACTTCCATCATAGGAGCATGTCCACATTTATCAATAAAATGTAATTCACTATTAGGAATTAATTTTTTAAACTCTTCGGCAACGAAAGGAGGCGTAACAATATCATTCTTGCCCCAAATTAACAAAGTAGGTTGCTTTATTTGATTTAACTCCTCTCCTAAATTATTTCGAATAGCACTTTTTGCCAACGCAATAATCTTTATCACCTTAATTCTATTTCTTGTAATTTCAAAAACCTCCTCTACCAATGCAGGCGTTGCCATTGCAGGATCATAAAAAGTTTGTGCAGTTTTGTTTTTTATATACTCATAATCTCCTCGCTTTGGATAACTATCTCCCATAGCATTTTCAAACAAACCACTACTTCCAGTTAAAATAAGCGATTTAACTCTTTCTGGATGTTTTAAGGTATACACTAGCGCCACATGACCTCCCAAAGAGTTTCCTAATAAATGAATATGGGTAAAATTTTTATGTTCTATAAATTGGTCAAGATATTTTTCCAGCCCAGAAACACTTGTATGCAAAATATCTAAATCAAATAAAGGCAATAATGGCACCACTACTTTGTAAGATGTTCTAAACTTTTCAATCAAATCCGAGAAATTACTTAAGGCGCCGAAAAGTCCATGACAAAGCATTAAAGTTTCACCTTCGCCTACCTCTAAATAGTCAAATTTCCCGTCTTTTATAATTTCGTATTCCATAGGTTTCCCAGCTTTAT
>CAINWZ010000075.1 GCA_903854725.1 uncultured Bacteroidota bacterium | reverse complement strand
CCATGAAGTCATATTTTACTTGTGTATAAACAGTTGTCGATACTACTGTTTGTCTATCTGTGATTACATATCCCATCGTTACGGTTGTTTTGTGCCTATTAATACTAATTTCAATTTCAATGCTCCTGTTACTGTATTTGCGTTCAATCTTATTTCATCTCCTTTGGTAGCTGTAATTGGTGTTGCAAATGTTACTGTATTTTTTGTTTGTGCTGTTAGTTTAGGTCTTTGCCAATAATTAACCGTATCAACTGATGTAGGGGGAAAGTTTGCGTAGGTATCTTTCCAAAGTGATATATCAACTGTCGAGCTTACTGGTGTTCCGCTTATTTCAAACAATTTCCACCCCGTTATTGATACGTTTGTATTTACGTTTTTAGTTCCGTCAATACCCGTTGAAATAACAGAACCTTGCCCGTCAATAGTAAACTCCATTGTCCAATCCGTTAAGCGTGTATCGGTTGAACTAATAGTGCCTAAATTAGTCCTCGTTGTACTTGCATTTCCGAATGATAACGACTGATCACTATTCAATGTTAATGCTGGTAACGACCAAATGCTTCCGCTTGGCGTTGTAGAAAGTATTATCTGACCCGGTGCTGATGTGTTACTTATAGTACCACTTGGTGCTGATGCAATCGAAATATTCCCGAATGTCTTATAAGATGAACCCGCCCAACCGCTTCCGTAGATGCTTATAACGTTTTCATTATTCGGCATATCTGTATGGCTTGTAGTATTTGAATACGACCTTGCACCCATTACTATCGGCTCGATAGTAGTGCTATGCTTATGAAGAATTACTTGTACGTTATTAGTATTAATATCTGATACCTTAAATGCTGATGTATAATTCAATCCGTTTACTTTGATTGAACCGCCTTCCGTACCTTGATTTCCAACAATTGCAGAATCTGTTGTTAATCTCCCTGTCGCTGTGGGATTGGTTATGTTTAGTTTTAAATTGATTCTGTTTGATAAACTCAATGTATCTGAACTATTGAATGTTCCTGTTGCACCTGTTGCACCTGTTGGACCTGTCGCACCATTACTTCCGTTAGCACCTGTTGGACCTGTCGCACCAATACTTCCTGTTATCGTCCCCCGCTTTATTTCGCCAGTTGTTTTATTTCTAAATAGTACATTATAATGAGATGTATCTGAAAATGCAGACCAAGATGGTGTTGTAAGCAAATTTAACTTCGGTGTTTGAATGTCAATTTTAATATTGTGGTCAATCATGTTGTGAGTTGCATCAATATAATATTCTCCGCCATTTGCTCCATTCATCCATTGTGTTTGCATTTGAGTATTATCCAAAAAAAATGTTCCATTTACCATTCCACTTGTCCATCCTAAAGCTGAATAAGTATCAATCAATGCTAATGAAGATTTTGCATTGTCGGATGTCATTAATTGTTGACCTGTTAAATTTCCAACTGATAAAACGGACGATAAATTTGATGCCCCTACAACCATATAAGTTATAATAGAATCAATTTTCCATTGCGTTGCGATGTGTGATGTATCAACTTGCAAAGCATTCGAAGCATTGCCACGAATAGTCCAATTATCTTTTTTTAATTGGTTTGCCCCATATTGCTGACCAAATAAAACTAAAGGAAATAACAATAAAAATAATATTAATTTTTTCATGAAAAGAATATTTGTGAATTAAATTTACTATTACTTTCTCCATTGCACTCATTCAAGCAACTTGAATTATGATTCAATCGTGAGATAAATTCAGGATAAAGCAATCTATTTTTCTTTAAATATTCCCACATCTTTTGCTCATAAAATTCCGCTTTCTGTGCATAATGTCTATTCATAAATTGAACCATCTTTGATTCTCCACTTGCAGAGAAATCTCCCAATTGCGTTTGAATACCTTTATTTTTTAATTGAAAGGTTAATTCAATAACCGCATCAGCACAAGCTCTCCAAGCGATGGATGGTTGCATCAAAGATACTAATACTTCTTCATCTGCGTTAAGCGTTTGTGCATTATATTTTACAAGTAAATCATTGTAAAAATATGTACCCAATGTGCATTGTGTCCACATATCGGCAGCTCCCTTTACTAATGGAAGTACCTCTGTTATGTTTACATTCGCTGTTATCGGTGTATTTACTTTTAAATAGTTCTCCGTTACAAAGTATATTTGATTACTCATTTTCTGTTAGCATTAAATTTATATCTTCTTCCGACAAGCCTAATCCAGTTCGCAATAAAACAGCAGCCTGTTCTTTATTTATTTTACCTTGACCAAATTGTCGAATAATTCGCAGCAACTGTTGGTGTTGTCTGCCTGTCATATTCCGAATAGTGTCATTTGTTGTTAAAGGAGTTTCAGCAGTTAATTCTTCATCTGCATTTAATCCCTTTTTTACATCAGCACCAGCAACTATCTCCTTTTCAATAATTTGGAAGTCATTAATAATAATGCAGTTTTTTATCCCAGCAATGTCTAATAAATCGTTAAATATTTCTGTTAATTCTTCTCTCAATGGCATGATAATATTCTTTTCAAATATTGAATATGACATTTCAAGTTCAGAATCATTCCCTAAACTTCCAGCAACTTTAATTCCCATAATCGAAGGATTGATTCCATGAGCAAAACAGATTTTATTAAACACATTTTCGATAGTTGAATCAAATAACTTATCATTTTGATTTGTCGCAACGGTTACTAATTCGGGAGTATTTTCAATACCTTGACCTTGCAAAAATATTATCTTACCACCTCCCGAAGCACCTGAATTATCTGTTATTCCTTTTTTGAAATCTTCTCTTTCTTCATCCGATGCGAATAATTTAGGAATGCGAATAGCTAATGATGGCCATATACTATTTTGAATATTTGCTTTTTGTAAAAAGGAAATCTCTCCATCTAAAAAAACATCGTTCAAAACAGAAATGTAAGATGGTAAAGGATATATATCCTGACCAACAGAATCAGCATTATAAATGTAAAGAGATTCTAAATCTTTACCATTCGGAGTGTATCTGTTATATTCAATTAATCCGCTTCTTCTCGACCAATCCTTACAATAAATAAATTTTGTATTATCTTGATTTGCTCTGATAGTTGATGGGTCAAGTTTTTGCATCGATTTAAACTTCCCATTAATATCTTTTTTTATCAATACACAAACTCTTTTATGTATAAGAAATTCAATCGGCAAATAACGAAATATCTTTTTGAATTTATTTGTTTTTTCAAACGTATATAGTTCGACCTGTTCAACTCCATTTATAGGAGGTATCTTATATTCATACCCTCCTCCGATAGCTGCTCTGGAGATAAATTCAAGGCATCCTGAGTGCATTGGAGAAGTATAATATAACTGATTTAAAATTTGCGGATAAAGGTTGTCATTTCCAAATTGAACAATACCCGATACGGTGTACCAAGGAGAAATAAATGGAGTGCCTAAATTGCCTTTTCCAATCTTTAAAAAGGGAGTGGAGAATGCCATCTTCCCATCTCCAGCATCTTTCGTTTCAACTTTTGAAACTTCTGTTTTTGATATGTTAAATCCGAATATTTTCATCTTATCTGTATATGTCTATTACTCCTGTATCTTGATCGGGGGCTGTCATATCACCAACAACCATTTTACCTTCTTCTAATAAAATACCAAATGTCAATGGGTCTAAATCGCCATCGACTGATTGGTATGCTTTGTATTCATATTGTCCTGGTTTCAGATACAATGGTATATCATCACCGCCTGTTGTTGATCCGGAATCATCTTCTGTAAGTTCAAATAAATTAAATCTATTACAGTAATTTGAAATATCCGGTGTTGTGAAATATATCAAAGATTGATATTCATCCAACGTTGCCAATGGCTGAAACGAAAATACGAAAAAAGGATTTGCTATTGTAACTTTTTCTGTTAAAGTTAAAACAATTTCATTAACAGTATTTCTTATTATATAAATCATCTATATTAAATTAAAAAGGCCACACCATAATTGGCATGGCCTTTAAAGTTTAAACCCATTTAAACTATTAAGAAGTAGCTACTAATAAAGATGCTGCGATTCCTGAGCTTACTGATTTAGCAGCAAATTCATCTTGTCCAACAAGCGTTACGTTGTAGTTTGAACCATCTGCACGAGCAGTTCCCGAACCTCCAGCGACCGCTGTTAATTGGATATAAGGGAAGTACCAAAATAAACCATTTGCGTCACCTATAACAGCGTATAAGTATCTTTGGCCTTCGCCTAATATTTTAAGTGATTTTGATTTGTCTGCTTCTCTGCGATGAAAAATCAAGTTAATTGTTTTTGTATAAAAAGAACTTCCAGCAACTAAATCAATAGTTGCTTCATCTGTGTAATTAGATGTGTTTCTTTTAAAAGAAAAAGATAGTGCTGGAGTGTGTGCCGCTAAAGTCATTGCGGAAATAGACCATGTTGCAGCATCTTCTGTGATGGTTGCAATATCTTCCATGTCTCCAATGTAAGCTGTGTAGATTCCACCTGTGTTATTATCGCACCCTTTTAATATTGTTTCAAGATCGTTACAAGCCATTGTTTTTGTTTTTATATTGTGAAAAAAAAGGCGGGCATTAACCCGCCCCTTAATATTTATTTTTTATTCATATTAAGAACATGGTCCAGCTGAGTAAAAAACAATCTCTTCAGGATTTGTGTAGAAGAAACCTGTTTTCAAATCTGCTCTTGTTCTCAAAATTGGCTCCGCAACTGTATCTTCCAAGTTTACTGATTTCAATACTTTCGCATCGTTATCTCCATCAAAAGCATAAACCATGTTATCTTTTAATGTTAGAACCATTGTGTTGTTGCTCATACCCTGAGCTGTTACAATTTTGATTCCTAACCATGTCATTTGAAAACCTCCATCAACTGATGGTATGTTTGCATTTGTATAGTTATATGTTGCTTGTAAGAAAGCAGCTGCAACATTTGAAGAAACATAAAAACGAAGGTCTTTTATTTTTCCTTGTACTGCTGGAAGCAATGCAGAGAATAACTTATTCATTTCTACAATAACATTTGAAGCAGTTACTGTAGCAGATACTATTTGAACTACTGCTGCATCAGCACATAATTTTATTTCGTAACCATCGCAAAGGTCAATAGCTGTTCCTGTTGAACCAGCAGAGTTACCTCTCCAACGTATTTGCTCGATACCTTCGCCAATTTTCATTGACATTGTTTCCCAGTAATATGCCATAAAAGCATTTACATCGAAAGGAGCAGAAGAACCTTTTGCCATCCAAGCGGAAACAAATGATTGTTCAATATCGAATCGGCAAATTTGAGCCATTGCAGAAATTGGACATACATCGATGTCAATTGCATCAAGCGTTGAATCTGTTGCAGACCAAGCGCAGCCGGATGCTTGTAGCAAATCATTTGCAAATAATACGTTTGCAATTTTCGTTTTATATTTAATTCCCGGAAGTGTACGGTAGTTGTTTACAATATCTTCTGTAATATATGCTTTTGAGTAAAACTCATTTGGATTCGGACATAATAGAGCATTTGCATCTACTGTTAAATCGAATTTTAATTTTCTTGCCATTGTGTCTTAGTTTTTATTTGTCAATTATATATTATATTTTATTTACGTTTTTTTTAATTTTCTTTTGTAAACTCCATAACTTGTTTAAATCTATCGTGAATAGACATCTTTGTAGGTTGACAAGCCATAGGCATTTCTGTTGCATCTTCAGCAGCATCTGCCGCTTTTAAATCTGCAATCATTTTATAGATTTCATCAAGTTTTGGTTGAATCACTGCGAGAATAGATGCCTCGTCAGCAGTTCCTGTTGGTGCTGTTGGTGTTACAGGAGCATCAACAACTGGTGCTGGTACATCTACTGGAGGAGCAACCGCTGCTGCTGTTTCTTCAACAGGATCAACTTTTTCTGCTGGTGCATCTAAAGGCAAAGCTAATTGAGCATCTACTGCTGTGGCATCTGCTGGTACATCGATAGATTCATCTTTTAGAATCACTCCACCTGTTACGATATATTTTACTCCATCGATTTCGAACTTAGTGCCTTCAGGCAAATTTGTTGGTTTATTTTCCATTGTGAATTTATTTTTTTGTTTGTCAATTATTTCTGAAAGTTTCAATCCTAAAAATCCCTCAATGCTATATCCAACCTGACCATTAGCAACAACTTGATTGTAATAATTCAAGTCAGTAAATTGCGACACAATCATTAGCGTACCTTGTGGTACATCAATATTGAAAGTGCTTTTTGCTTTGTCTAGTTTTGGATTATCAACAATCCACGCTTCTAAAATATAAGCCGGGACAGTCGTTGTGTCATTGTGTTCTAAATTGAATTTCCCTTTATTAGTAAGGTTTTGCATGAATTTCGAAGTGAGTTTTTGAATCTCATCCGCTGTAAACTCTGCATAATATTCTCCATCTTCATCACATCTGTATATTTCCATTGGAATTAATGCAGGTGCAGCAATTCGCATCTTAATGTCATCAGCAAAATATTTTTTTTCTTGTGAAGAAAAAGCCATACCTTTGACCTTTATAGCGGGATTCGCTGTAAAGGCTATTTGTGAGATCCCTAAATCTTCTCCATCGGAGTATTCAGGATCGATAGTGATTTTGTAAATTGGTAATTTCATCATTTATATATTATAACTAACAACTAATAATTTTAAAATATGATAAAAATTGTAATAAATGGAAAAGAAAAAAGCATGAACAATGCTATAAATGAAATCACTGTTGCTGAGTTTGAGCAGCTTTGCGTCATACTTAACGGGGATGATGAAGATGTATTTGACCGATATCTAAAAGTATTCGGAGTACTCGGGTTAACGGATGAAGATATTGACATTATCACTCCTGAAGAATTTATTGCATTAACAAAAACTTTCACGGACGAAGATTGGGAAGCGAAGGAATTTAAAAAAACTATCGTAATTAACGAAGTTGAATATACTGCTTACACAGGCGATGAATTTAAATTGTCCGTTCGAGATTTAGCAAAGATTGAAAAGTATATAAAACAGGATAAAACAAAATATATGGGCGAACTTTTAGCTATCGTTTACAAAGATTTGAACCTTGACAGATCGGTACATTATGAAGATGCTCACATCAAAGCAAAAGCAGAACTATTCAGAAAGCACACAACCGCTGACCTTATACTTCCATATGTTAATTTGATACTCAAAGACATTGTAACGAAGCTGAAAGTCAATGGTTAATAGTTGGAATGATATAACACTCGACCAATTTATTCAGTTGAAAAGTATTGAAGAGAATGATTTTCATTCGATACTTTCTTTTCGGATGGATCAACTATTCATCCTTACCGATACTTCTATTGATGACGATTTATGGGCTGATACGGATACTGATAAGTTACAGGAAATATTTGAGCAGATGGATTGGCTGAAAGTTCAACCCTCCTTGAATTTCTCGCATCATGTTTTATCGTATCATTTCAAGGAATTAAACACAATTACATTGGGTGAATTTATTGACCTTGAATCTTTATTTCGTGTGAATTATATTTTAAACCTCCCGAAAATCTGTGCTATCCTTTACCGACAAAATAGATTGAACGAATGGAATCACACCGTAATAGAGCCACGAACATACAATGAATCTATCCGGGCAGATGAATTTTTGGATGTTAAAATAACACAAGTATATGGAATCATACAGGCTTATTTAACTTTCAAGAATAAGTTTCTCGATGTGTTCGTCAATATGTTTGAGGAGCAAGATAAAGAAGAAGAGCTTCCAAATGAAGAGCCATTAACTGCCGAAGATATTGAATCAAAGCGACAGGAGAAAGCCTTGGCAAAGTGGAACTGGGAACGTATAATTTATATCTTCGGACAAAAGCACTCACTCACATTTGAGCAAGTGACTGAATTAAAATTGATATTTGTTTTCAATCAATTATCAATGATGAAAGATTTAAAATTAGATTAACCTCTTAGGTTTTCAGGTTGTTCTTTTATAGCTTTGTTCGCATCTGAATTAGTCGCTAATAGACTTTCATCCAAAGTACCATCTTGAATTTTACCTTTTATTCTTGCACGCTTCCATTGATGGCGGCATCCGTAAGACCCGCAATATAAATCTACATTGTAACCTAATCTATTCGATAAATAGTCTATTTCTTTTTGAGAATAAAACTTACCTTGAAGCAAAAGTGTAGCACAGAAGTTTCTAGTTTTATCATCCAAAGGACCATCGTAATAATAGAATGATTTATTCGGGTCAATTTTTGCATAGTGATTAATATCTATTATCTCAACATCTTCCTTGTTTACTTTCAATCCTATTTTAGAATTGCATAAGAAAGATAGTGCTTTTGTTTCCTTTAGCTGAGTGATGTATTTTCCTAGTGATTCGAATGGATTCATTTTTTAAATTCTTTTTTGATTTCTTTTTTTATGTAAATAGAGCAATCCTTTTTCATTGCTAGTTTAATCTTTTCATTGAATACCTTTTTTGTTAAGCCGGGTATCGGTGCTGTAAAGAAATAATGTGGGTCAATATAAATAGTACCTTGGTCTTGATATACACCATATTCGGAAGGCAATCCTGACCCATAAACAAATTTACCATCGCCCATTTTAAAAATAACTTGGAATGTTTTCCCTGTTTTTTTTATGTCATAATTTATTGAGTTAAGTAAATCTCCTGTATCAATTAACTTATCCTTTCTTATACGGTTTTTGATGGCTACAACAACAGCATTTCCGTATTGGTGCATATACTTTAATGTCCATTTAAAATCGTCTGTTTTCATTTTTTAATAGGTTGCTGTTGCATAAATATCTTCTCCAGTGAAAGGTGCAAAATCTAAAGTAATTGTTTCAGCTATTGTAGTGTATCTGCTCGGCATTAATAATTGACCGTTATAATAAATAAAATCGGGTGCTTGTGCGAATGTAAATATAGTATTATTACCATCACAAATCCCACTTACCAAAGTTGTAAATTTTAATTTCCTATCTAAAAAAGTAGGACAATCTGAAAGTGTTTCGCAAGTTAAATATTGAGAATAAACAATATCGCAAACCTCTGTAATGATAACAGGAGAACCGTTAAAAGGTATTTCACAAAGTCCATAAGTATCAACATCGAATGTGATTTGCATCTCCCATCCAGCGGCATAATCTAATAAAGCGTTGTTAATGGGTGTCGCTGTTGGTTGATTATCTATTACATCGATTCCGAATATTTCGCCATCTTTTAACCACCGATAAACATCATTCAGAATAGTATTTGTGTCAGAAAGAATAGTGTTGATATTACTTCTGTCTTTTTCAATTATATCAAAACAATAAACAGTTACTGTAAATTGGTTTTCGTTTTCATCAAAAATAGTATTCGTTGGAGATACAAAAAGAATAGGATAGTTTTCCTTTTCAGTTGCGAAGTTCGGCATCTGCTCAGGGAAATCTGCTGCAAATCTTTTGATTTGCAAATGAGCATTTGAGAATGATTCAAAAGCATTTAACAATCTTATGTAAGATATATTTATCATAGCGAGCCCATTGAAGTTGAGTAATTATTAGCTGTCTGTTGGTCTGTTATTTCTTGCGATACAACATAAGCCTTCACAACCGTTGGCTGATTTGTGTTGTTTGATACATTATTATTTGCTCCATTCTGATTAGTATCTTTTTTAAACAATTCAAAACTCGGTGTTGAAGATGCGGAATTATTTGAACTTCCCGAATCTGATGAAGATGGAACAGTAATGCTTGGAGGTGATGGCGGTGTTCCAGCATCGAATGTTGTATTCTTTATTTTTGCTACTTGAAGAACACCTGCTGCTGTTACAGCAAGTCCAGCAACAACACCTAAAATGATTCCGACAGGACCAGGTATTGCACTTATCATTCCTGTTACCGCAGCAATTGCTCCCGTAATAGTTGAGATAATTGCCTGTGCTATTTTCATCTTTTTATCCTGTTCGAATGCTTTTCTCTTTATTGCTGTGTTCGCATTGTACTCCGCTAAATCTAACTCGTATTTTTGTTTTTTATACCTTGATTCGATTGCAACTTTTTGATCGGCTGTTAATCCTTCCTTACTTAACTCAGCATCACGAGCAACATCTAAAGCACTCAATTGAGTAGTTAATGCTTCTTCGTTTACCTTTACAGCTTCATTTGCTTTTGCTTGGTTGTAATCAGCCACAGCACTTAATACCATTGTAATAGAAGATGCAAGAGAAGTAATAGTTGCCATTGTTTCTTTAGCTTGTTTCTCTCTCGCTGCTTTATCTTCAGCAGCAAAATATGCTCTTGAATATGCAATGGTTTCTTCCTTTGATTTATCCGCTGCAATGATTTCCGCATTGCCTTTTTCGACCATTGCGATTTCATTTTGCATTGCATTCCAAGCATTCTCAGCAGCCATTTTATCAGCATCTTCTTCATTCTTTAGCATTTCTGCTAGCATATCCGCATTCCCTTTTGCTGCTATGTCATCATTTTCTTTTAGTTTTTTAGCTTTCTCTTTTCGGGAAACAACAGCATCTTCATTCGCCTTTTTAGATATTTCTTTTAATTCCTTTTCGTGAGTTGCTTGATTTAATTTTATTGCTAATGTCGCAGCTGATGCTGTTTTAATTAATTCATCAAGTTGTTTTTGCTGGTCGGTTGTTAGTTCTCCCGTTATTGCATATACAGATTTAAGAGCATTTAATTGCACCATCACAGTTTCAAGTACTGCTTTCTGTTTTGATATTTCTAATTTATAAGTATTTTCTCCCGCTGCTTTTGCTAATGCAATTTCTTCGTCAAATCTAGCAGTAGTCGCTTCTCCTGTCTTTTTAGCGGCATCTATTGTTTTCTGTGCGTTTTCTTCAACTGCATTATTAGTTATGCCTAACCAATCAGTAAGGTCTTTAAAAGCTTGAATTAACGCACCTATCACATCTCCAATAAAAGTAAATACCTTACCTAATAAACCACTTGAATTTTTTAACTTATCGAAGTTATCAATTAAATATTTTATACCCTCAATGATTAAGAATATAGGAATGGCTTTCATCGCAACACCTAATCCTTTCATCGCAATGCCTAACTTTCCGGGGTCTGCATTTACAAATCCTTCCCTTAACATATTCATTGAGGAAGTTAACTTTTCAATTCCGCTACCTTTCAAAGATGTCGTTTCATCTTTTAAATCTTCAAGCCTATCCTTTAAATCAGCAGCACGAGCAGCAGCACCTTTCGTTCCCGCTGCCATATCGTTCATGGCTTCCTTATACGCTTTCTTTAATCCGACAACAGATTTTATACTCTTGTCCGCTTGTTCAGGTATATTGGTACTTAAGTTTATTTCTATGTTATCAGTTTCGTCAGCCATTGTTATATATTATAAATTACTCCTTAATGATTTTATAACTTAGATAAATAACGATGTCACTGTCACCAAGTAATGGATTACCAACTTGTGTTTGCAAATAAACTCCTTTATCTGAAATCAATTGTGTATCTGCTGGACCGTTTATCCCTTGTTGAGCCGATGCACCTATTCTGCTAAATGAAGCATTCAAAGCATTGTTTAAAGTGTGTTGAACCCTTGTTGCTGTATCTGTATAGATGTTTAGTGAAGTGCTAACCGTGTAAGCTGTTGTATTAAAATTCACCTTGCAGGAAGCTGTCAAAACTTGGATGAAATAACCAGCACCCGGCGAATCAATCAAAAGGTATGGCGTTGTAAATAATGTTAACACGTCCGCACTAGGAACATTTATTGTTGCATCAATTAAGACGTCATTGAATACT
>CAINWZ010000074.1 GCA_903854725.1 uncultured Bacteroidota bacterium | reverse complement strand
CTCTAATATTTTCTGCAAAAAAACCTAAAGTCACTGCTAAAAATAACATAAGAAACTCTAAAAAATATTCAGACCATTTCTTTTTATGACTTGGGTGGTGTGGGTGATGGACTTCCATAATTTATTATTATAGTTGAAAATAAGGTAATGTTTTCAATTACATCCATTCACCTCTAAGCATACCATTTAAATAACAGTACTGGGTATATTCTAAGCCACATATTTACTTGATTATCAATTAAATAGTAAATTATAATATTTATTTTTTCATTTTAAAACCTTTAAAGGTAAACTAGTATAGAAATTGGTTGATTGCCAATGTTATTAATTTAATATTATTTTTACCATCTTCGATTTCACCAACAAATGGAAATCTAGATTTTACTTAAAAATGAATTAATAAAAAGTCTAAATTAGTATACTGTTTAAAACTTAAAATTCTTAGACAAAAAATATTTAATCTATAAAAACATGAACAACAAAATAAAATATTTTATATTATTTTCTTTACTAAACATACATTTTTCTACATATAATAATCTTATATCTCAAAATGCTGCACCTTCGTCTTTCATTTCAATAAACGTAAAAGATTCTTTATTAAAAATTTCAAACACTGATGATAAACTAAACAAAGTAAATGTTTATTTGAACACTGCAATAGGTTTAGGGTATAGTAAATCAGATTCAGCCATCATCTTAATAATTAAAGCTGAAGTATTAGCTAAAGAAATTAATTCAAGTAAATTATTAGAAAGACTCTATATAACATATGCAAATATTGAAAACAGCTATACTGGCAATTATACATCTGCATTATATCACACATTTTATGCTTTAAAGTATAGAAAAATTAATATTGAAAATAATCTAATTAGTAAGACTCAGACGAATGGAGTTTGGTTTTATAAAAATCCATATAATGATATCTATTACATGTTATCATATATTTACGCTCACCTTGGAAATAAAGATAAATGTTTAGAATATTTAAATAAAATTGATGCAGAACTAACACAAACCAATTCGAAAAAAAACCAAGAACTAGTATCTAATACTAGACAAAGAGTTATACACTTATGTGATATTTACATACTTATTAACGATCTTGAAAAAGCTACCAAGTATTTAACCATTGGACAAAAAATTAATCAAAAGCTACCCTATGTAAAACAATGGGGGTATCCTTATATTTTAGAAGGTAATTTATTTGCAAAACAACAAGATTTTGAAACTGCCATTAAATCATATAACAAGGCCATTTACCTTCAAATTTATTATGGTAGATATAAGGGAGTAATGGAGGCTTATTATGGTATTGCTGATGCATTTTTTCAACAAAATAAAATTGACTCTGCACTAAAATACGGAAATCTCGTAGTTGAACTTGATAAAGAGTATGATTTTACTTTAGGCTTAATAAATACATATGCCCTTTTATATAAAGGGTATAAAATTAAAGATCAAAAGGATAAAGCATTTTTGTATTTAGAGACAGCAGATAAAATAAGAGATAGTTTATACAATACAAATAAATTATATGATGCTCAAAACTATGCAGTTTCTGAGCAGCAAAAAAACGATCTACTTGAAGAACAAAAGCAGAAAACCAAATTACTGATAATTTTTATTTCAATCATTTTTGTTATTTCAATAATAATTATCATACTGGTGCAGAAAGGATTACAAAAAAGAAAGTATGCTAAAATTGAAGAAGATAGAAAAGCGCAGGAATTAGAGGCAGCAAAGAAATTGCAAATAGGATTTCTGCCAAAGGATATTCCCCAAAGACAAGATTTAGAAATAGCAACATATCTTAGAACATCCACCGAAGTAGGCGGTGATTATTATGATTTTATACAAAAGCCTAACAATACAATTTTATCAATATGTGGTGATGCTACAGGACATGGGGTAGCTTCTGGTATGATGGTTTCGGTTACTAAATCAAGTCTATTTAGTATCACAGAAAATAAAATTGATTCCATCTTAAGGAAATTAAATGAAGTTGTAAGGAAAATTGATTTAGGCACATTACGCATGAGTTTAAATATTGTTGAAATTACTACATCAAAGGTATTTCTTGCATCTGCTGCAATGCCTCCAATACTTTTATATAAAGCAAAGCTTGGTAAGGTGGAGGAAATTGTTCAAACTAATTTACCATTAGGAGGGCTAAAGAATGAAACCTTTGATGTCATTGAAAGAGATTTTGAATCTGGCGATGTTTTGATGCAGTTAACAGATGGTTTACCTGAGGCGCCAAATATAAAAAACGAATTATATGACTATCACAGAGTATGCCAACAGCTTGAATTGGTAGGTACTAAAACTGTCGAAGAAATTAAGCAATCTTTCATTGCAACCATAGATAGCTGGCTAGAAGGTGCTCAAAATCCAGATGATATTACCTTTATCATCATTAAAAAGGGATAATAATTTCTGAATCTAAATTATTTTTTCTTCATTATTGGATTTGCTATAATCATAGCATAAATCTTTGATGTAACAAAAAGTCCATTATACCAATTGATGTCTTTGGTTGGATTTTTTTGTTCAATTTGCGCTACAGTTAAATTGTTTGCAATTCCTTCTTTAATTCTATCTACAATTAATTGCAAATTATTTCTATAATTAATTAAATCTTTCTTGTTTGAAATAGGGCCGTGTCCTGGAATGATCAATGTTGAATCATTTGATTTTTCTATTAGGTTATTCATTGATTCAATTATTCCTAAAATATTTCCTCCACTGTTGTCATCAATAAACGGAAATCCATATCTAACAAAAACATCTCCTGTATGGTAAACGTTATCCTTTTGAAATTCAATAAAAGAATCTGTATCAGTATGTGCATTATTTACATGATATATTTTAATAACCTCTTCTTCTTCATTAAGGGTTAATGAGTCGCTAAATGTAATATAAGGTAATGCTTCAAATGGGTAAGCTTTTTGAATCACATCTACAGGCGGTGCTACATGTTGATCTGTTAATAATCTCTTTCTAAGGTTATCGTGAGCGATAATCTTTATACCATTCTTACCAAAAGTTTTATTGCCATCTGTATGATCAAAATGAAAGTGCGTATTTAAAACATATAAGACTGGTTTATTAGAAATAGTTTTTAATAGATTTATTATTGTAGGCTCAAGATCTTCCCACTGATCATCTACTATGATAAAACCATTCTTGCTTTCATAAGCCATTACATTGCCTCCGCCACCTTTTGCAATAATTGCGTAGGTATGTTTTGATATTTTAAATATCGAGTCATTCGCCTTTTCAACAACATTTTTCCTACTCTCTTCAAAATTATTTTTTTCTTGAGATAATAAATTGTTTATTACAAATAGAAATGCAAAAATTGTTATTATATATTTTTTCATAAAATTGAATTTTAATATTTTTTTATTTATCCCAGTCATCTCCTAGGACTGTATGAAACGGAGTTTTAAAAAATTCTAAAGATTTATTATTAAATCCAACCTTATCTCTTTGAGGTGTAGCATGTCCAGTAAAAGGCAATATCCATAAATAGGCTTGGGGGATATTTTCAAAAATTTGTAATGTATGAGATGGTTTAATTAAATCATTGTCTCCGCCTACCACTAGTACAGGACATTTAATTTTATGTAAATCAGTTAATGGTATGTTGGGTTCATCTAGCATCATTTGTACCAGCTTAATAGAATTTCTTGTATTGGCATCTTGTTTTGCTGATCGATATCTTTTTAAATCCGAGGCATTCATATTATTATTATAGGTACTGAATACAGAAGTATCTGGCACTAAGTTTGCACCAGTGGCAACTAATTTTTTTACTTTTTTCGGATGTCTTATAGCTAACAATAAGCCATTGATTCCGCCATCGCTCCATCCAATTACATTTGCTGAATCTATCTTCAATGAATCTAAAAAAGCATTTAAATCATCTGCCATCATTTCATAGTTTAAAACACTACTTGTATCAACAGTTTTTCCTTGTGCTCTACTATCCACTCCAATAACTTTGTATTTTTTTGCAAAAAAATCAATCTGATATTTAAAAGCATTCATAGAGGCTCCATTACCATGTATTAGTAGTAATGGTTCACCCTTACCATATATTTCATAGTACATTTTAATTCCTCTGGTGTTAATATATTTTCCAATAGCAGCATTTTTGCCTAAATTTTTTGCAAGTTCGGTCTGTTTTATTTGGGCCATTAGTGTTATTGGCAATAACATTATTATTATAATGCTCTTTAAGATAAGTTTATTCATTTTGCTTAATTATAGTTTAAATATAATGTAATGTTCCTAAAACTCTACCCCTACAGTATTATCATTGAGGTTTTGGTGTAAAACAGAAAAAACCCTTATCCGAAAGGCTGATTGAATGATAATAGCATTTTAAAGCAAAATTTAATATCTATATCATTGTAAATCAATTATATACAAGAGATAACAATCGTATATTTATATATTACGAACTAGATCTTTATGATAACTTGTCAGGAGCCTAGCCTAGTTTATTGTTTAATTATATTTTGATTAATTTAAAGCACTTCAATTTTATAATATAATTAAAAGTGGGACCTAATATGCTATTATTATCAAAACAACTTAGAGCTCAAGTTATTGTATCCTCGGTAATTACATCATTTTGTTACGCATTTGTAGTGGTAATTCCATTTTTTGCTTTTTCCTTTCCTAATTTCTTATCCTTTCCTAAAGAAAATAACAATTTAACAATTGCATGTTTTAAAATATTTTTAGGTTTTTTTATTTTAGTCAATATTATATGGTTTCTTCATTATAAAATTTTGCGAAATATAAAAAAAAATTGGGTAACAACATGGAAGCGAGGCATTATTCCACTTGGCTTAAACTTAATTTTACCTTTTACTTACAACCCACATTTTTATACAACTTATAATTATGGCAATCATCAAATTATTTTAAGAGTTATTAATGTTTTTATTGTAAACATAATGGTGTTTCATTTTTTTGAATTAATAATAAATAGATTTTCTAAAGAGCAATTATATATTGAAATAAAAAATTTAAGCTATCAACAATTAGAGTCTAAATATCTTCTTGAAAAAAGTCAAGTAAATTTTCATTTTATATTCAATACGTTAAATTCCATCAATGAATTAATTATTTCAGATCCTGAAATTGCTCAAAAAACATTAATTCATTTGTCTAAATTTTTAAGAGAAATTTATCAAATTGAAGTTAATTTACTAACAATAAATGAAGAGCTCAAAATAGCAAATGATTTTTTACAAATCCAAGAAATTCGATTTATAAATGGATTCAAAATCAATATTGATATTCCTGAGAATCAAAATGAAAATATGGTCCCGTTTTTTACTATACTAACTTTATTAGAAAATATTTTCAAACATAATGTAATAAGCGAGAGCAAGCCTCTTGAAATTTTTATTTATATGCAAGAAGATTATTTATTTGTAAAAAACGTGAAAAGGCTTAAGGAATCTATAACTTCAAACAATAGCGGCTTACAAAATTTAAAAACTCGTTGTAAATTTTTAACTGGAGATGATATTATTGTTATAGACCAACCAGATTATTTTATGATCAAGGTAAAAACAATCAATGCCAAATAATTTGTATAAAATATTACAACTCACAACTCATTCATGAATATAGTTATTATTGAAGATGAACAATTGTCGGCACAAAGTTTAGAACGATTAATTAAAAAACTTAGGCCAAGTTTTAAAATTAATATGGTAATAAAATCTATAGAAACTGCTGTAGCATATTTTAATAAAAATAAAAATACGGATTTAATATTTTGCGATATAGAATTAATTGATGGTCCAAGTTTTAATATATTTTCACAAGTTGAAATAATAACACCTATTATATTTATAACAGCTTTTAATAACTATGCAAAGGAAGCCTTGAAAACAAATGTTATCGGGTATTTAACAAAACCATTTTTTGAAGAAGAGTTAGAGACTGTTTTACAAAAATTTGAAACATTACAACATAAAGAGCAAGCTATAATTTCTATGAAAGAAAATAGCATTAAAAAAGATGTAAAGTTATTAATACATGTTAAGGGAGATTTGCTTCCTGTTTCTTTAGTTGATATAGCCCTATTTTGTTTCGAGGAGTCTAATATTTATTTATTTACGTTCCAGGGTGAAAAATTATCAGTAAATAAGACCATGCAATATTTAGAAGAGTTACAACCTAATATATTTTATAAAGCAAATAGACAATTTTTAATCAATAGAAATGCAATAGCTAATGTCAAAAGAATTAATAATAGAAGGCTTCAAGTTAAATTAAACATTCTTTATGCAACTGAAATTTATATTAGTAAGGAAAAGACTTCCAATTTTCTAAAGTGGCTATCAATCAAATAATTCCTTTTTTTACCTGTTTGCTGCCTGTTTAAACCCTTTTTTGGCAGCTTCACACGCAACGAAATGATATGGTACAATCTGTAATATTAAATTGCTTCATTATTAATATGTAAAATCTTATTTCTATGTTTAAATTTCTAAAATTACAAAGTGTTCTAGTTCTGCTAATCAGTTTTTTTTTTATGTCTAGTTGTACAAAGAATGAGTCTACGCCACCACCACCAATAAAACCAGACGTTACATTTTCACTTTCTACAATAACTAGTGGAGTTGACACCATTAAAAATACATATATTTTTGTTAGCGGTTTCCTGGCAGATACTGGACGTGCTCCAATTACCGATCATGGATTCATTTTATCAACAGATACTAGTGTTTTAATTGCAAATCAAACTTTAACAAGCTCTAATATTACAAAAATTTCATTAGGAGCTCGTAATGGAGCAGGAGGGTTCTCTGCAAAAATTACAGGTTTAGTACCCAATACAAGATACTCAATTGCTTCTTATGCGACAAACAGTGCAGGAACTGGTTATGCAACTGATAAACTTAATAATGCTGTTGATATTAAGTTTACTACCAAACTAGCCATAGGGGATAAATTTGGAGGAGGTAAAGTTGCCTATCTCTTTGTACTTGGAGAACCAGGATTTATAGATGGTCAATTGCATGGGATAATTGCAGCAGATACGGACCAGATTATTAAAATTGCATGGGATAATAATTCTAGAAATATCATAACGGGTGCAGTGGTGAAATCTGTTGGGGCAGGTAAAGTTAATACTGACTCAGTGGTCTCAAAACTAGGAAAACTTTATTCAAATTATTTCGCAGCAGGCGTAGCAAGAAATTATGTAAATGGAGCTTACAATGATTGGTATTTACCTAGTAAAGATGAACTAGAGAGATTGCAAGCAAATAAAACAATATTAGTGATGTTACAAAATTCATATTGGAGTTCTACAGAAGATAATCTTTCGGCTACTGGGGGATTAGCTCCATATGCCTGGCAAGTTCAATTTTATCCTAATAACACTTCAATTTTAGCTACTAAAACAACTAATTTTGCAGTAAGAGCAGTAAGGTCCTTTTAAATCATTATCTAAGAATTTTAAAAACCATCCTCTAAAAAAGGGTGGTTTTTTTGGTTTAATATGTTTTTCTAAACTACCTATAAAAATATTTTTCCAATTTGTGGTGCAAATGCAAAAAGCAGCTACAAAAAAGTCGATGAAAACTTGCTTGTAACTGCTT
>CAINWZ010000073.1 GCA_903854725.1 uncultured Bacteroidota bacterium | reverse complement strand
GCAAAGAAGCCCAGCGTAACTGCAAAGAATAACATAAAAAATTCCAATAAATATTCAGACCAATTTTTCTTATGTGTTGGGTGGTGTGGGTGGTGTACTTCCATTATTTATAATCTTTATTAATTATTTCAATCGATTTTTTTGCATACACTGTCATAGAATCAATATCCATCATGTAAACATCGCTACATAATTTTAATATTGAAAATTCGTAGTTCATTTTATTGGCAGTTTTTTGATCTATTGTTTTGATGCCCATTTTTTGTGGAATATCAATAGCAGGGAATCTTAGTTGTTTATCTAATAGGGCATGTTCTGTATAATTTGGCAGTTCTGCCATAATTGTTTTATCTGCATCGTTTTCAATCAGCTCCATATCTTTTAAATCGTTTTTAAAAAAGTTGAATTTTGAAATATTATAATTTAATTCAGAATTCTCTTTCTCTGTAAAGTAACCTTTAGCCTCTGCCTCATTTCTACTTTTTTCATTAGGATTAAAATGCCACCACCAAATAGTTTTTAAAATTAAAGCGTAATAAATTTGCTGATCAATTTTTGTAAAATCTGAATTGTTAATTGCAATCAAGCTGTCACAATGTTTAATCTTATCAAGTGCAAATCCTTTATGAAATTCGAATTGTTTAAGATCGGCTTCAAAATCAAGCGCTACCGTTTGTAGTAATTCTCTCTTTTTTTGTTTTTCAGACATATGCTCTCTTACATTTTCTGCAAAAAAACCTAAAGTTACTGCGGTGAATAACATAACAAATTCAATGATGTATTCAGACCAATTTTTCTTATGTGTTGGGTGGTGTGGGTGGTGTACTTCCATAGGTATTATATTATTCTTGAAAATAAGATAATCTTTACAATAATTTATCAATGCTACTTATTTAAAACTCTTAGCAATTACCTATTTTGTTCCTCAATCGCTTTTTGGATCAAATATTGAGTAAAATCAATGAATATAGAGGGTATAAGAAGGCTATTGCCTACTTTATCTTTGATAGGTATTCGTGACTGCTACACCACTTGTGTCCGTTAAGATAAATGTGTATTTGTTGGCGGCATCCCAACTGTATTTTACATACCCATTTTTAGTCCCTATTTTATAGGTAAGCAAATAACCATTGGTACCAACATTTGCGAAGTCTGTAATAGTAGCGCCTTTTAAAGGGCTAGTGGCAGGTCGCACTGGCTTGGTAAATGCTTGAGGTAGTATTTGATTTTCTGGAGCAGGTGTTGCTGGATCAAGGGCTACCTTTCCTTTCATGGCACCAATTACATAAGGGTAGTCAATGGTTCCGTGATAATGATAAACATTGTTAGACCCAATATGTCCGTGACAGGTGTCTAAAATGGCCATAGAAGATCCATCGGGTTCTTTGCTACCATATACTGGGAAGCCATCTAAAGCAAAAGCAATGGGCTTTAATCCGTTGATTACTGAAAGATGTAAGGGTGCGGCATGATAGTGGTAATCATCTCCTCTTCCACAATGACCGCCCCAATTATCAAGTTCACCAATCAAATAAGAATCTTCTCCTCTATTATTTAATGCATTAAAAATGGGGATGCCATTAACCGCAATTGCAACGGCACCTTTCATTAAATTAGTTTTAGTACTTAACGGTGTTGTTGCGTAAGCAGGTTGTAAAGGAATAGACCAACTATTATTATCTGCATATGGTTGTGTAATTGGCACTTGTTGTTGCCAACTAGTAATGCCAATCATCATATTGTGATTTGGAATGCCATTAGATGCAATGTAAAAATAATTGTCATCCCATTTGGTACTAAGCGCTGGTTTAAAAGAAGCAAAAGCAGAATCTATAAACGTATAATTTGTTTTAGGCAAACTAGTAATAGGATTTGTAATTGGATTGGTGATTGGAGTATTTGTAATTGTTGTTTCAGTTTTACTGCATGCCAAAAGGATAAGGGTAAAAAGCAATAAACTACTTGTGCTTAATCCAACAGTAGATTTTAGAATATATTTTTCAAGAATGGCAGGCTTGATAAAATATATAAGAAAAATAAAAATTGTAAACAGTAAGAGCGGCAAATTCTTATAAGGATGATTTTCAACGGTAATAGAGGTAGTGTTGTAACTATTATTTAGCGCTAGATATTTATTTATTTTAAAATTAGCTAATTTTTGATCTTGCAAACTTAAATCGGATAATAGGACAGATTGTAAACGACCCCCTTCTTGTTCTAAGTAAATTGCATTGTTTTTATAAAAGGAAAAATTTCCTTTTACGATGGCGCCATTTTTTAACTTCCAATTATTAAATATTACACCCTCTCCTTTTTTATAATGACCGCCAGGATGTGCGCTTAGGTTAGCGTTCAATGAAAACAAACATAAAAAAATAAAGTAGATAATTTTTTTCATAATTAAGGTCTTGAATAGGTGACGCTCATAACAGCACTATCAACAATTTTATTTCTAATTCCAGCCATTACAACATCCATGGTAACCTGAGCCGCTGCCACTGAAATAGTGGGAGCGGCATTTAAGGCGTATAGAGTAAGAATATACACTTTAGCACCAGGGCCTTGAGAGCAGGGGGGTGTATAAGCATTTTTTTTATCCACTGTATTTATACCAAATGTTCCAATGCTTTTTGAATTATCAGGAAGGGCAGAAATGGTGCTAGGTATATTATACAATACAATATAAACATGTTTGTCTTCTGTTGGATAAGTAGGAGGGTAATGATGCATAGTAACAACATAATTAGTAGTACTAGCTGGGGCATTAGACCATTGTAAACCTGGAAAAACCCCAGTGCTATCGCATGTGTATATTTTAGGGTAGATGCCATTGTGAGCAAAACCATTACCCGTAAATTTTAGCTGGCTAGCTATTATTGGAACATTGTTTGAGGGAGTTGGATTACTAGTATCTAAAGAAACAGTTGACTTATTACAACTTATTAATACAAAAACAATAAACAATATAGTTAATGGCTTTAACATTTTAGTATGCTTTTTAAATTAGACCTAATATTAAGTTATTGGTTTAATAGAAGTAACAATACCTCCATAAATATTTATGTAAATACTTATGCTTCAGATAAAAGCGCAATTGGTATTAAAAGTTATAAGGTAGTAAGGGTTTCGACTCTTATTCAGCTTTTGTAAAATGAGAGGTTCTGCCAATAATAGAAAAACCTATAAAGCCACGAACATCGAGCTGTGTAGGAGAAACAATAGTTATTTTGCATTGGTAAGTTTTGCCATTTTCTGGATCATAAATGGTGCCTTCCTCCCAAATGTTTTTTTCAGTATTTATAAAGCTTTTTAGAAATACTAATCCTAATAGGGGTTTGCTTTTTAAAGCATCATCTGGGTTAGTCTTATCTAGTTTTGGTTTTCCATTTAATAAAGGATCTTTTAACCAAACTATTTTACCATACATTTTATCGCCTTGCTTATAAAATTGCACTTTTGCACTTTTCTTCTCATTATACCAAAGCCCTTGGGTTAAATCTTGTGCAATTAGAGAGAAAGACGCGAAAATTAAAAAAGAGAATAAGACTATTTTTTTCATAATTATTTTTTATTTAAAATCTTATCAATTTCTTGATACATTAAATGAATTCCAGGAAGATACATGGCGCCGTGACTAAAGCCTTGTAATTCGTAAAGTGAAATATTTTGATTGCCTGCTAACTTCATCATTCTAACAAAATAAGCATTCTCCTCATATCTTCCCAATAGTTCCTTTTCTCTATCACCAGTTATGTCAATAATGATGGGTGTGTTAGACTTTATAAAATTCATTGGAGCATATTCATTTATGGTTGGTTGAATATCTTTAATATTATTTTCTGCTCTTATCGTAAAATGTGTAATTACTTGAGGGCTTAAAGGAATACATGCTTTAATTCTATTGCTCGATAAATTCTGTTTTAATAACCATGATTCATCCATCGTTAACATAATTGCTAAATAGCCGCCAGCAGAATGACCCGATAAAAATATTTTACTTGTATCTCCTCCGTATTGTTGAATATTATTAAATACCCATGCTACTGAGGCAGCTGCGTCTTCAATAAATGCTGGAGAATGAACTTTTGGACTTAATCTGTATTCTACAGATACTACAATAAATTTATCATTTTTTAATTCTTCTGAAATCGCTTTAGTACCACCTGTTAAACCACCTCCGTGAAACCAAACAATGACCGGTAATGCTTTACTGCTATTGTTGGGCATATAGATATCTAATTTGCATTGGCTTTCTTTATAGCCATCGGTGATATCTTTTGGACTATAATAGGGGATGTTTAATACTTCCTTTTTTTGAGCAATAGTTACATTGCTATATAATACAACCAAAAAAACTAATACATATTTCATAATTATTCATTTACTAAGTTGTAATCAAATTTAATTTTATTGAAATAACTTCTCAATAAATGCAGTAATTCATGGCATTGATGTTGGGCAGGTTCAACCCTTAATTCATTAGAACGTTTTATTACATTATTCATTCCGCCAGTAATATTTATAAATGATGCCTCATTAAATATTTTTTCTTCTAATAAGTAGATGCGTTTCGGTAATGTTTTTGATGGTTTTGTGACAATTGAATCTCCGCGAACAAAGGCATTGTCGTAATTAAGTGCGTATAAAATATTTTGCTCAAAATATTTAAATCTGATTGGATCTATGAATTGGTTTAAAAAATTTTCTTCACGTATTTCTCTAGATTCTAATACTTTAGCAAAGTGACTGTAATTTTGTATAGCATTTATTAAATTATCATCTTCTATAAAAGTAATTCTACCTGTATTTTTAACTTCGTCAAGCGCCATATTGTTAATATTGGGCATTGAACGATTTGAAATTTGACCCAAGAATGCATAGCATTCAATTAAATGACTTTTTAATTCCCCTCTTTCATAATATTTTGAAATGACTTCGAATAAGCTGTCTGCTTTTTTTCTTCTAGGAAGTGCAGTAGAAAAAAGAATTGAATCTTTTTGAATATCACGGTATAAAGTTTTTAAACTTTTTTCGGTTTTATGAATTTCAACTTGATGTTCTCTTATATTTTCTGCAAAGAATCCCAGCGTCACTGCTGTAAAAAGCAGGATGAATTCAATGATATACTCAGACCATTT
>CAINWZ010000072.1 GCA_903854725.1 uncultured Bacteroidota bacterium | reverse complement strand
TTTTTAAATTCTGTACAAATATCCCAAAAAGATGGCAAAAAATGGGTTCCTGATTCATTATCTTCGCAGTTCTATGGAAAAGGAAATTGTATTAAGCGGAATTAGGCCTACAGGCTTCTTGCACCTAGGCAATTATTTTGGAGCTATGCGTAATTACGTACGTATGCAAGACGAATACAACTGTTATTTCTTTGTTGCCAACTGGCATAGTTTAACTACCCATCCAGATACCAAAACTTTACAAGAAAGTGTGCTTAGAGTCGTAGCAGAAAATATTGCTTGTGGCTTAGACCCAGAGAAAGTGTCTTTATATGTTCAAAGTGATGTACCTGAAATTGCAGAATTATACTTGTACTTGAATATGCTCGCCTATAAAGGAGAGTTGGAGAAAACAACCTCTTTCAAGGACAAAGTACGCATGCAACCTGAAAATGTAAATGCAGGTTTACTTACCTATCCAGTATTACAAGCGGCCGATATCTTAATACACCGCGCTGTTAAAGTGCCTGTGGGTAAAGACCAAGAACAAAACTTAGAAATGGCACGCAACTTTGCGGAGCGTTTTAATTATAGATATGGCGAAACTTTTCCTTTGCCTTATGCATTTAATTATAATAGCGAATTAGTTAAAATTTTAGGATTAGACGGACAAGGTAAAATGAGTAAAAGCGAAAATCAAAATACCACTTTGTTTTTAGCCGACGAAGATGATGCTATTCGCAATAAGATTAAAAAAGCGACTACCGATCAAGGACCCTTAACTCCCAACTCGGTTAAACCAGATTATATAGAAAACCTATTTACTTTACTACGCTTGGTAAGCACACCTGATACGGTGAAGAAATTTGAGGACGATTTCAACAATAGTAGTGAAGGAAATTGTATTATTAGATATGGCGACATGAAAAAGCAATTGGCTGAGGATATGGTTAATTTTATTCAACCTATTCGTAATCAAGCGCTTGATTTGCAAAACAACAAAGACTTACTTATAAAAATCATTAGACAAGGGGCCGACAAAGCTAGGGCTAGCGCCTCTGATACCTTGTCCATTGTAAGAAAGGCAGTTGGGATGGATTATTAATGGAGAAGAAACAAATAAATTAAAAAATAAATAGTACTAAAACTATTTTGTATTTTCACGACCATGGCAAAAATTAAAAAACCTAAACACGTTGCAGTTGCCGGAAACATTGGAGCTGGCAAAACTACTTTAACTGAAATGTTAAGTAAACATTATCGTTGGATTCCTCAATTTGAGGATGTAGACCATAATCCTTATTTAATGGATTTTTACGATGACATGACGCGTTGGAGTTTTAACCTTCAGATCTATTTCTTACATGGTCGCTTAAATCAAATTTTAGAAATACAAAGAGGAACTGAAACAATCATCCAAGACAGAACTATTTACGAAGATGCCAATATTTTTGCGCCCAACTTGCATGAAATGGGATTGATGAGCAAAAGAGATTTTGACAACTACTTTGGTTTTTTCAGCACCATTAAAACAATGGTACAACCTCCAGACTTATTAATATATTTAAAAGCCTCTGTTCCTACCCTGGTTTCTCAAATTCAAAAAAGAGGAAGAGAGTATGAAGAAAATATTCGTTTAGACTATTTAAAAAAATTGAACGAGTACTATAATAAATGGATTGAAGGATATAAAGAAGGGCCTTTATTAATTATCGATTGTGATAAAAATAAATTCGGTGAATCTGAAGAAGATTTAGGCGAAATTATTAGCAAAGTGGATGGCATGCTCTATGGCCTTTTTTAACAAATAGTTTTTAAATTATTTTACGGGAATGAATAATATTACGCCTTCCATATTAGAAGCAATTAAATCTATTGTAGGAAGTGCTTACTTTTTTACAGACGAAGAAAGTTTTGCCAAATACGGCAGCGACGAAACCGAAAAACTACATTATACCCCACAGGTTGTAGTAAAACCAAGAAAAGCAACAGAAATTGCACAACTATTAAAACTTTGTAACCAACATTTGATACCCGTTACCCCAAGAGGGGCAGGAACAGGCTTAACTGGTGGAGCACTTCCTCATTTAGGCGGATTGGTTATATCTATGGAGCGCTTTAATGCCATTTTAGAAATAGATGAAAGAAATTTACAAGTTACTACCGAGCCAGGTGTGATTACAGAAGTATTACAAAATACTGTGAAAGAAAAAGGATTGTTTTACCCACCCGACCCAGCAAGTAAAGGAAGTTGTTTTATTGGAGGCAATATATCAGAAAATTCTGGCGGACCAAAGGCAGTAAAATACGGCGTAGTAAAAGATTATGTTTTAAACTTAGAAGTTGTACTTCCTACTGGTGAAATTATATGGACAGGATCGAACGTTTTAAAAAATGCTACAGGATATAACATTACTCAATTGATTGTTGGAAGTGAGGGAACATTAGGAATTGTTACTAAAATAGTTTTAAGACTTATCCCACACCCTAAATTTGATTTATTAATGTTGGCGCCTTTTAATAGTATAGAAAAAGCAAGCGAAGCAGTGAGTGCAATTTTTAGAGCAGGCATTACCCCCAGCGCCATGGAATTAATGGAAATAGACGCAATTACTTTAGCTTCCAAAATGTTAGATAGTACAGCCATCTCTATCACAGAAAATTTAGCAGCTCATTTAATTATTGAAGTAGATGGTAATAATATGGAAGTATTAATGAGTGAAATGGAAGCCATTTCTGAAGTACTTGCACAATTTGATGCTGGAGAATTGTACTTTGCTGATGATGCCCAACAAAAAAATGAACTTTGGAAAATACGTAGAAAAGCCAACGAAGCTTCTGTTGCTGCAGGTTATACCATAGAAGAAGATACGGTGGTTCCTCGAGCTGCCCTACCACAATTGATTAAAGGAGTAAAAGCATTGGGACTTGAAAATGGATTCAAAGTGGTTTGTTATGGTCATGCAGGAGATGGAAATTTGCACATTAGAATTAACCACCCTCTTCACAAAACAAGTCACAATAACAAAGAAATGCAAGCCATACTCATTAAAATATTTGAATTGGTAAAGGCATTAGGCGGCACCATTAGTGGCGAGCATGGTATTGGTCTTATTCAAAAAACATATATGCCTGTTATGTTCGACAATGTGACAATGGAATTGATGAAGGGTATTAAATTATTGTTTGATCCCAATAATATTTTAAACGCCGGAAAAATATTTGATTTAAAAAAGTAAGCGATGTCTTATCGCTTAGATACCTACCCCCTACATTATGTTATTAAAAAAAATAAATTTATTAATTTTAATCATTGGCTTTACTTTTCATAGTCAAGTTGCTACAGCGCAAACAATTATTCAAACCAATAAATTTTTTGAAGAAAAAAAACCCATTTTATTCGGAGGCGGCCTATTACTTGGAGGAAGTAGTAACTCTTTTCAATTTGGCGTAAATCCTGAATTATTAAAAAGTTATAATAAATACTTGGATGCAGGTATTATAATGAATGTTTACTATTCCTCCTTCAGCGCTTCTTTAACCTCCAATGAGAAAATAAAAAACTTTCAATTAGGGGCAGGTGTTTTTGCAAGGGTATGGCCTATAGAACAATTCTTTTTACAATTACAACCAGAATACAATAGAACATGGACTTTTGCCAACAATTATAGCAACGGCGTTAAAGCCAATACTAGTTTTGGTGCTACAAGTTTATTAGGGGGTATTGGCTATGGTAAACATGACGCCAATGGAATGTCATATTTTTCGGTAATGGTAGATTTATTAGATGCAGCGCAATCACCCTATCGAATAGGTCAATTAAAAGCTCAACCAATTTTTAGAGCAGGTGTAGGATTCCCAATTTTCAGGGCTAAGAAAAAAATGCCATAACTTCTTCTAGTGTTGTACAAATATGTAAACGATACCTACTGCGTTCGTATAAAAAATCTTCTTCCTCCATCTTATCAATCATAGCAAGCAAAGGATCATAAAATCCTTGATAATTAAATAGCACTATTTTTTTATCATGGATACTTAAATTATTCCAAACAAGCATTTCAAATAGTTCATCAAAAGTGCCCAAGCCACCTGGAAGCACCATAGCAGCATCTCCTTTTTCGTATAAGCGTAATTTTCGCTCATGCATCGTCTCCGTAACAATCAATTCGGTTAAGCCAGTATGTTGCGCTTCCCATTCTAATAAAAGTTTGGGCATAATGCCAGTAACTTTTCCCCCATTTGCTAAACATCCATTGGCTACAGCACCCATCAGCCCTTTGTTACCACCCCCATATACTAACTCAATATTATTTAGCGCCAATAGTTTTCCTAACGCAGTTGCCTGATGTATAAATAATGGATTATTCCCCGATTTTGAACCACAAAAAACAGTTAGGGACTTGATTTTCATAAAAACAATTTTTATACTTAAATATAGAGGCAAATTACGTAATTATTTCAAGGATTCTTATTACTTTGCCCACTCAAAATAGGACTATGAGCGCTTCTTTACTTTTTATTTTTGTTATTATATACTTTGCTATACTATTAGGGGTTGCTAAGATTGCGGGTAAGAATAGCAACAATATGTCTTTTTTCATAGGCAATAAAAACAGCAATTGGATGTTGGTTGCCTTTGGCATGATTGGCACTTCTTTGAGTGGCGTTACTTTCGTGAGCGTTCCAGGCGCAGTGAGTAAAGATGCTTTCCATTATTTGCAAATAACTATTGGATATCTCATTGGTTATATTACTATCGCTTATGTATTATTACCCATTTACTATAAACTTAACCTAACTTCAATTTATCATTATTTAGAACAACGTCTTGGGTTTAATGCTTATAAAACGGGCGCTTCCTTTTTCGTCTTATCTAGAACCCTTGGCGCCACTGCAAGACTATATTTAGTCGTAAAAATTTTACAAGTTTTTATATTAGATAGTTTAGCCGTTCCCTTTTGGGCTACCACACTTGTTATTTTAATCATGATTTTATTATACACTTATGAAGGTGGCGTAAAGACAATTGTTTGGACAGATACACTGCAAACTTCGGGGATGTTAATGGGTTTGATCATTTGCAGTGTTTATATTTTAAATAATTTGCATTTTTCTGTTGCTGAAGGATTACAGGCGATGCAATTAAAAGGAATTGCTACTGTTTTTAATACCGATGTAAATAGCAAGACATTTTTTTTGAAACAAATTATTGGGGGTGCTTTTATTACCCTTACCATGACAGGACTTGACCAAGAAATGATGCAAAAGAATATTTCTGTAAAGACCCTAAAGGACGCACAAAAAAATATGGTTACCATTGGATTTACGATGCTATTGGTGATTACTTTATTTTTATTTTTAGGGGGGCTATTAAATTTATATGCAGCACAAAATAATATCACTGCTACTGGCGATGATCTATTCCCCAATATTGCATTATATCATATGCCTCCTTACATCTCCATCATATTTATCCTTGCATTGATTTCTGCTTTATTTCCTAGTGCTGATGGTGCCATTACTGCTTTAACATCTAGCTTCTGTATTGATTTATTGGGCATGCAAAGAAATACAACATGGGATGAAGCTAAAAAGAAAAAAATTAGACAAAGAGTACATTTAAGTTTTGCGTTTTTGTTTCTAATAATCGTGTTAGTATTTAAATGGATTGATAATAAAAGTATCATTGATTTACTTTTAAAAATTGCTTCCTACACCTATGGGCCATTATTAGGCTTATTTGCATTTGGCATACTCACTAAAAGAGTGCTTCATGATAAATGGGCTTTTGTTCCTTGTTTTTTGGCACCCCTATTATGCTTGCTGCTTGATTACGCTCAACCCTTCCTTTTTGGGAACTTTAGAATTGGACAAGAGTTACTTATTATCAATGGCTTACTCACTTTTATAGGCCTTTGGGTAATTTCAAGGCCAAATACAGAAAAAAATTAGACATTTGCTACATGGATTTTATAAACCCATTGGCCAACGATTATACCGAAAAGTATTCTAATGCAACTCCTAGCTATTTAAAAAGCTTGTTTGAGGAGACATTAACTAGCCATCAACACGCTCATTTACAAAGTAGTTGGACCCAAGGGGGTTTCTTAAGTTTTTTGAGTAAGCTGCTTGCACCCACCCATATTTTAGAAATTGGCACATTTACAGGGTTCAGCGCTTTATGTTTAGCAGAAGGCCTAGCCAACAATGGCGAATTACATACTATTGAACTAAGAGCAGAAGATGCCCAAAAAGCACAAGCCGCTTTTAACAATAGCCCCAAAGTCAATCAAATTAAATTACACACGGGTGATGCCAAACTTATCATTCCCACATTGCTTAAGAAGTGGGACCTCGTATTTATAGATGCTGATAAAACGGGTTATATTGAATATTACAATTTGGTGATGCCTCAACTTAATACCAACGGAATAATCATTGTAGATAATGTACTATTTCATGGCGAAGTGCTTGAAGATTCATTACAGGGAAAGAGTGCTAAAGCCATTCAAGCATTCAATGAACATGTACTTTCGGATCAAAATACAGAACAAGTGATGTTAACAATAAGAGATGGCTTAACTTTGATTAGAAAAAAATAACAGCATGAATATAAGCAAGCTTGCTTTGATCCTCTTTTTTATTACCCCTCTACAATCATTAGCACAAAAAACTGCTACCTTAATATATATTGACCAATATAAAGACATTGCCATTAGCGAAATGAAACGCACTGGTATCCCTGCCTCTATCACTCTAGCACAAGGCATCATAGAATCCAATAGCGGCGAGAGCAATTTGGCTTTAAATTTTAAAAATCATTTTGGCATCAAATGCAAAAGCGATTGGAAGGGCGAAACCACCTATCAAGATGATGATGCAAAACAAGAATGTTTCAGGGTTTATCCCAATGCCAATACTTCTTTCAAAGATCATTCTGATTTTTTAAAATCAAGAACCAATTATGCTCCTCTATTTGAATTGGATCCCGTAGATGATTCAGCCTGGGCTTATGGCCTTAAAAAAGCAGGCTATGCAACGGCTTCCGACTATCCAAGAAAATTACTTAAAGTCATTAACGACTTTGAACTTTCACAATTCAACTTTCCCGAGCTTGCTTTGAATGATGATAATGATACCCCTGTAAAGAAAATAGATACACTTGCAAAAACGAAAGATAGCATTGTCAAAGAAAATATAATTTTCAAAGACAGTTTAGGCAAGAATCAAACTAATATAAGTGCAAATGATACTATCCCTTCTAAAGATAGTAGCGCTAAAGTTTTACCTGTCAACGTAAATGTCGACAGCATTAACTCGAAATATTTAGACACCATTAAACTTTCTAGTGTAAAGGGAATTGTAAATTCAGATAGTACTAAAAATACTGCCCCCAATGCTATCAATGGTATTGGTGCCCTAAAAATTGAGGTGACTAAAGATAGTAGTAGAAATAGCAAAGATAGTAGTCTTACTAAAAAAGATACTAGCTCTTTGCTTACAAACAAACCCGCTACTAGCGCAAGTAGTCAATATCCAAAGGGGAAATTTAAAGCCAACCAAATAGTAGCAGTATGGGCAACCGCAGGCAGTTCCTTTTTAGCGATAGCCAATGCAAATAAAATTGCCTTGTATAAACTTTACTTATATAATGATTTAGTTGAAACAGAACTTGTAGCCAAAGATCAAATTTTATACCTAGCTCCTAAGAAAAAAGAGATTAGCAATAAAATTCATTTGGTAGCAGCGAATGAAACCTTCTATGACATTAGTCAAAATGAAGCAATTCAATTAAGTTATTTACAAGCATATAACCCTTTGGTTACCGACAAAACTTTAACTGCAGGGAGCACCCTTGTTTTATTTAAACCTAATGAAACGCCAAAACTGAGTAGCACTCCAGTAATTGTTCCAATTACGAAGCCGGCAAAAAAAGTAATACCTGCCGTAGCACCTGCACCCGAAGTAAATTCAAAAAATGCTCTTCAAAAAGATACTACTTTAAAAAACACTACACCAAAAGAAGGAACAATAAAAAAGCCACTTGATTTTATAAAAAAATTAAGTTTGCCTTCCATTTTTAAGCGTAAAAAAAATAATTAAATATGAATAGTATTACCGTCTTAGATAAAGAATTTATTCCCTATTTAACCGAAGAAGAAATACAAGAAAAAATTACAGCACTAGCTGTTCAATTAAATAAAGATTATGCCGGGAAGCGTCCTATTTTCTTATCTATTCTAAACGGCTCTTTTTTATTTACTGCAGACTTATTTAAACAAATTACCATTGAGGCAGAAGTATGTTTTATCAAATTAGCCTCTTATAAAGGCATGACATCTTCAGGCAATGTTATTACAGCTATTGGCCTTGAAGCCAATGTAAGTGGTAGGGATATTATTATTCTTGAAGATATTATTGATACTGGTAAAACCTTACACCACTATTTACCGCAACTACTTTCGAGTGGCCCCGCATCTGTTAAGATTGCTGTATTACTAAATAAAAAAGAAGCCTTACAATTTCCTGTAACAGTAGATTATACTTGCTTTGAAATACCCAATAAGTTTGTAGTAGGCTATGGCCTTGATTACGATGGGCTTGGTAGAAACTCCAAACATATCTACCAACTCAAATAAAAATTACTTTGTTGGCTTCGGCTGAAAATTAGGGCTTTGTTGCATTTTCTCTAAAATTGCTTTTTCTTCCGCAGTGACATGTTGTGGTGTCCATACATTCACATTAATAAGTTGGTCGCCCTTTGCATATCCTTGTACTTCTGGGAAACCCTTTCCTTTTAATCTAAACATTTTACCACTTTGTGTACCTGGCGGAATTTTAATTTTAGCACGCCCATCTATTGTAGGCACTTCTACACTTGTTCCAAATACAGCATCTGGAATAGTAATATATAAATCGAATGAAACATTCAAACCATCTCTGTGTAAACTTTCATGCGGTTCTTCTTCAATCATAATAATTAAATCGCCCGGGCTGCCTCCTCTTTCTCCTGCATTTCCTTTTCCAGACATGCTTAATTGCATCCCATCTTGCACACCTCCTGGTATATCTATTGAAATAGTTTCTTCTCCATATACACGACCCTCTCCTTTACAAGGAGTACATTTAGCAGTTACCGTATTACCTTCTCCATTACAAGTCGGACAAGTATTTACTGTTTGCATTTGACCTAAAAATGTATTGGTTACTCTTTTCACCTGACCTGAACCATTACAAGTACCACAGGTTTGTACACTATTTTTATCTTTAGCGCCATTGCCACCACAAGTAGTACATAATACATGCTTCTTTACTTTCACTTGCTTATTGGCTCCATTGGCTATTTCTTCAAAATTCATCTTAAGCTTAATTCTTAAGTTGCTGCCTCTTTGCCCTCTCGATCTTGAAGATCTTGAACGGCCTCCACCTCCACCGCCAAAAAATCCACCAAACATATCTTCACCAAATACATCTCCAAATTGACTAAATATATCATTCATGTCCATTCCGCCACCACTAAATCCACCACCACCACTTGTACCTGGGCCAAATGCAGCATGTCCAAAGCGATCATACTTTGCTTTTTTATCGGCATCACTTAATACTTCGTATGCAGAAGCCGCTTCTTTAAATTTTTCTTCTGCAGCTTTATCGCCCGGATTTCTATCTGGGTGAAATTGCATAGCTACTTTACGGTAAGCTTTTTTTATTTCATCTGTTGATGCAGATTTCGTGACACCTAATACCTCGTAATAATCTCTTTTTGACATACTCGATTTTTATTTACCTACCACTACTTTTGCGAAGCGGATAATTTTATCATTTAATAAATAGCCTTTCGTAATTTCATCCACTACTTTTCCTTTTTGCTTTGCATCTGTAACTGGAATTTCTGTAATGGCTTCATGCAATTCAACATTAAAATCCTTGTGCAAACTTTCCATTGCAGTGACTCCTTTTGATTGAAGTGTTGATCTTACTTTATTAAACACCAATTGAATGCCTTCTTTTTGAACAGCTAAATCATCGGCACTATTCAATTGCTTCTCTGCTCTATCGCAATCATCCATTACTTCTAACATGGAAACAATGACATCTTTTCCAGCTGTTTGAATAAGATCCAATCTTTCCTTGGCAGTTCTTCTTCTAAAATTTTCAAATTCTGCCATTAAACGCAAGTATTTATCCTTTTGATCGGCTAAATCAGCCTTTAACTGGTCTAGTTCACTTAAAGGAGTCTCTTCCACTTCAGGAGCAGTTTCCGGGGTATTTTCAGCCTCATTTTGAGCAGGAATGGCTTGTTCAGTAGTATCCATTTCTTTATCTTCCATAGTTTTCATATTGTTACAAATATCTCCCAAAAATATTGCCAAATAACCAAATAGAGCAAAATTGACAGAAATAGACCTAAAATAGGCACAAGTTGTCACTCATTTGGGCGCTATATTTGTGCCATGACAAAGGTGTATTTAAATAAGAAAATTAACCCCAGAATTGCCCTAGGCCACCCCTGGATTTACAATAATGAGGTGGACCGTATTGCGGGCCCTATTGAACCAGGCGATATTGTAGAAGTTTACTTTTTTGACGGTCAATTAGCGGGTAGAGGCTATATCAACCCCAACTCTCAAATTATTATTAGATTATTAACCCGCAAAAGGGAAGAAATTGATGCCCATTTTTTCTATGAAAAAATTAAAACGGCTTGGGCTTATAGACAACAATTGGGCTATACCGAAAATTGCCGTTTAGTATTTGGAGAAGCCGATGGTTTACCTGCACTTATTATTGATAAATTCAACGACTATTTTGTACTCCAAACATTATCTCTTGGTATTGATATTTGGAAAAAAGCAATCGTAGAAGCTTTGCAAAAAATATTTAACCCCAAAGGAATTTACGAGAGAAATGATGTTCCTGTTAGAGAATTAGAAGGTCTCACGCAAGTAAAAGATTTTTTAACCGACCCCTTCCCTACAGAAATTATTATTCATGAAAATGATTTACAATTTTATGTAAATATTGAAACAGGGCAAAAAACAGGCTACTTCTTAGACCAACAAGATAATAGAAGAGCCATTAAAGAAATAGTAAAAGGAGCAGATGTGCTTGGCGCATTTACTTACACTGGTACTTTTGAAATACACGCAGCACATTATGGTGCTAAATCGGTTTTAGGAATAGACATATCAGAAAGCGCAGTGGCACAAGCCAATAAAAATGCTGCACTTAATAAACTTGATCATATTGTTAAGTTCGAAGCTATGAATGCTTTTGATGTATTAAAAAAATGGGGTAAGGAAGGTCGAAAATATGATGTAGTGATGTTAGACCCCCCTGCCTTTACAAAGAGTAGAAATAATATTGATAAAGCAGTTACTGGTTATAAGGAAATTAATTTAAGAGGCATGCAGATGCTGAGAAATGGTGGATTTTTAGTTACGTCAAGTTGCACCAACTTAGTGAGTCCTGAATTATTTTTAGAAACCATACAAATGGCTGCATGGGATGCTAAGAAAAGAATACGTCAAGTAACTTATCAATCGCAGTCTAGCGACCACCCTATTATTTGGGGCATGGAGAACACCCACTACCTTAAATTTTTAATTGTAGAAGTTTGCGATAGATAGAATTGCTTGGACTTATATTTTATAAAGCCCTGACAATTTAAAACAAAGGCCCCCCGATTCATCGGGGGGCCTTTTAAAAATCATAAGAAAGCGTAGTGTTAATTTTATATTCTATAAAAATTAACATGAAGCGACGTTTCAGTTTAATTTATTCAAAGTAGTTTGAATAGCTTCAAAATTTGGTAAGTCACCAGGTGTAGCACAAACTTCTTCATATTGAACAACCCCTTCTTTGTCAATAACAAACGCAGCACGCTTGCTTACTCCTTGCATTTCAAAAGCAGGGAAAACATCATACTTAACACCATATGCATCAATAGCTGTTTTATTAAAATCACTTAACAAAGAGAAATTTAATTTTTGCTCTTCTTTGAATTTGCCTAATACAAATAAAGAATCAACAGAGATGCCCAATACTTCCGCATTAGCACTATTGTACATTCCAATATTATCTCTAATACTGCACAATTCGGCAGTACAAACACCAGTAAAAGCTAAAGGAAAAAATAATACTACTACATTTTTACCTTTGTAATCGGCCAAGTTTACTGCTTTTTTTTCAGTATCAAAAAGTGTAAATGCTGGCGCTGTTTTTCCCATTAAATTGCTCATGATATATTTTGTTTTTTGTTTATATTTTTAATGCCTCAAAAGTAAAATTCTTTGCTGAATTATAGTTTACACAGTCGAGTATTTTGCTATTTTTTTTCTCTTTTCGAAAGCTCATTGACAGAATCCATGAGTTCTTTAAACTCAATGGGTCTTCTTTGCAAATAATCAATAGTGTTATAAAAATCTACTCTGTCCACTTTATTTAAATCAAATATTTGCTGGTAAAATTCGATATTTTTTTTATCTACCCTCCAGGCGCTATCAACAACAGAAACCCTGGAATAGTATTCGTCTGCTTGCATCAATTGCCAAACAACCGTTTGCATCGTTTTCAAAGGAAGTCTTTTTTGATTGGCTGATTCTGTTTTACAGCCTAACAAAACACAAGTAAGTATAATAAGTTTTTTCATTCTAACTTTTCTTTATACTTATTAATATTGGCAATATCTAAAGAAGATAAAGTAGTAAGTAATTGCTTTCTTGTATTTTTATCTGACTTACTAAAAATGCCTACGATTTCAGAAAATTTAGCTTGCATTAATATAGGAATAAGCATTCCATTGACCGCCCCTTCATTTAGTTCTTGTAAATTTATCAATGCATTCATAATAGCATTTTTTGCCACTTCCGGTTTTTCTGACATAGCATCTAATCCTTCTCTGTAGTAACTATAAATAACATCATGTACTTTGTCGTATCCCGATTTGGTTAAGTTGTCTATCAACACATATCTATTTCTTTGCCCATCGTAGCTCTTCCAGCCTAATATACCGCTACCTTCTGGCGCATTGAATACAATATTAAGTGCTTTATTAAAGTAAGGCACACCCGCTTTTGGCGCAAAAGAATCATAATCCAACCCTATTATAATATAAATATAGTAAGCTAAAGTTGCGGTTAAATTTGCCTCTAATGGATCAGTTCCTTGAATTCTATTTTCGTTAAATTCAATGGGCTGCGATAGTTGATACTTAAATGTAAATTTAGCATCTTGCATGTTGAGCATAGAACTACTATAACTAGCATTGTATACAGGCCTATTGGAAACAACACTCAGCTTGGCACTATAAACGCCCGGCGACTCAACAGATTCAATAGTAATATAGAAACTACAATCAATTTTCTCCTCCGTTGAAAACGCATCAGTTGACCATTTGCGTTGGTTGATGAAATCTTTTAATTGACTTTGTAATTGTGGAAATATTTTTGCGTCTACTTGATTGTCAACCTTACTAGATTGAATCGTAATAGTGGCTGCTAATTCTTGTGCAAAAAGAGTATTTGCAATTAGCGTAAAAATGAAAATGGTAAATAATAATTTTTTAAACATAGTCTACCTATTTAACCCTAAAATACAAAAACGTCCCGATACCTCAAATAGTTTCGGGACGTTTTAGTGGTGTAAAAGCAAATACTAGCGGAATAAGTCGCTTTCCTCGTTTTTACGGTAATATATTTTATCATCAATGAATTCTGCAGTTGCTAAAATAGCAGGGTTTGGCATGCGCTCATAAGCTTTAGAGATTTCAATTTGCTCTTTATTCTCATGAATCTCTTCCAAACTATCTGTATGGCTTGCAAACTCTTCTAATTTACTGTGTAATTCTTCTCTCACAGAAATGCTAATTTGATTGGCTCTTTTCGATATAATCGAGATAGACTCATACAAATTACCTGTCTTAGCTTTTAAAGCTTTTAAACTTTTTGTTTCTACAACAGAAGGGGTGTTTGCACCCATATTTCTTCTTAGTTTACTCATTGTGTTATTTTTAAAAAATTATCTGTTTGTGTCTTTATTTTTTTTGCTTCACTCAATAATGGACTGTCGCTGTAACGGTCCACGAAATCGTTATACTCTACTATTACTTTTTCAAATCTTTCTTTTTGCTTATCTACAAAACTGTTTTCTGCAAATTGATAATAAGCTTTCAGTGTGAGTAGCTTGTATTTATCTGCACTTTTTGAGTCAGGGTAGCTATCTGATAATAAACCATAACAAATAGCGGCTGCTCTGTACAATGCAAGATCTGAATACAAGGTAGCTGTTTTAAAATCTTTCAACTCTAACTTAGCTCTACATGCATCTATCACATCGGTCGCCTCTTTTACTTTTACACTTGTAGGATGCCCATCAATAAATTGTTGCATTAATTGAATGGTCCTATTCGTAGTAGTTTGATCTAATTCTGCTTTTGGTGAACGCTTATAATAAGTATACGCTCTTAAATAATCCACTTCTTCAGTTTTAGGACTGCTAGGGAAATACTCTACAAAAGTTTTAAATAAATTTTCAGCATTCTCATAATCCTTATCTAGGTAATACGAGTTGGCGAATTTTAAATATAATTCTTCATATCGAGGGGTTCCTTTCACAAAAGGCATTACCGATTCAAAGAGCTGTTGTGCATTAGAATACTTCTTTTGCAAGTAATAACTTTCGGCCATTTTTACCTTATAATCGACATCCTTATTCTTTAAAATTTTTTGGAATTTTGAAGTACAAGACGACAAGGCCAAAACAACACAAAAAGCTACAAATATTCTATTCATACAGGGATGCAAAATTAACTAATAATCGGCAATTTATGACTAAAATAGTCCAAATTGGCTTGTTGAGCGTTAAGAATATTATAAAAAAAGCCCCGAATAGCATCGCTAAACGGGGCTATATCAATTACTTAGACTAGATTAAGCGTCTTTTCCAGCCGCGTTATCGTCATCCATTTTAGCTCTAATTTCAGCCAAAGCACCTAAGTCACCTAAAGTTGATTTCTCTACTTTAGCTTGGATTGTTTTAACCGCTTTTTTAGTCTTCTCGGTTTCAACTTTCGCTTCTTTCTTAGCTACTTCTTTTTCTTCTGTGATTGCTTGCTCCCAAATTCTAGCATGACTTACCACAATACGTTTTTCATTGCGATCAAATTCGATCACCATGAATTTCGCTGTTTCTTCTGCTTGAACTTGTTTACCATCTTCTTTAGCTAAATGACGGTTTGGTGCAAAACCTTCAAGACCATGTGGCAATTGTACAATCGCACCTTTCTCGTCCTTACGAACGATGGTACCATCATGAATTGACCCTATTGCAAAAGTTTGCTCTAATGCATTCCAAGGATCTTCTTCTAATTGCTTATGTCCTAATTGTAATTTTCTATTTTCTTTATCAATATTTAAAATAATGATATCGATTGATTCTCCCACTTTTACATACTCAGAAGGGTGATTGAAACGCTTCAACCAACTTAAATCGCTGATATGAATCATTCCACCAATGCCTGATTCTAATTCAATAAACACGCCATAAGGAGTGATATTTTTTACAAGCCCTTTATGTTTGCTTTGTTCTGGGAATTTATTGTCGATAGAACTCCAAGGATCTTGAGACATTTGTTTAATACTCAAGCTCATCTTACGAGCATCTTTATCTAAGGTTACCACTTTCGCTTCATGCTCATCTCCTAATTTGAAGAATTCTTTTGCATTGATTGGAGTATTCGCCCAAGTAATTTCAGATACGTGTACTAAACCTTCAACACCTGGTTGAATTTCTAAGAAAGCACCGTAGTCTTCGATATTAACTACTTTACCTTTTACAACACTACCTTCTAATAATACTTCTGGTAATACATCCCAAGGGTGTGGAGTTAATTGTTTTAAACCTAAGCTGATACGTTTTTTGTCATCATCAAAGTCTAATACCACCACTTGAATTTTTTGATCTAATTTAACCACTTCACTTGGATGAGAAATTCTACCCCAAGAGATATCCGTGATATATAATAAACCATCTAATCCACCTAAGTCCATGAATGCACCAAAGTCAGTGATGTTTTTAACAACACCTTCTAACACCTGGCCTTTCTCTAACTTACTCATGAT
>CAINWZ010000071.1 GCA_903854725.1 uncultured Bacteroidota bacterium | reverse complement strand
TTCTAATGTGCGTATTTATAACAATACCATGATTAACTGTGGATATAGAAGATCAGCCGCAGGTCGAGGTGGTTCAATTAATTTTGAAGAGGGTGCTGGTGGAATGGCTTATAATAATTTGATTGTAAACTGTAAATTTGGTTTACGTGTAGTAAATAATCCAATTGCAGATACTGCTAATTTAAGATATGGCTATAATTTCTATTATGCCGATTCTATTTCGGTTGCAAGTCAATTTATCCCTTCATTGTCTGTAAGTACAGCTATTAGTATACCCATGGAAACAGATATTCCAAAACCTTCTACTTATTTACCAGTAGGCTGGACAGTGGGTGCTGTTTATACTGCACCAGCTTCTGTATTAGGCATTAATAACCCACAATTTATTAATGCACCAGTTCCTTTGCCTGCAGGTTTAAAATTAAGAGATATTGCAGTGGTTGGTTCTTACAATTTTGCATTAAAACCAAATTCTCCTTGTATTGGAGCTGGATTTATTGGATTCTCTCCAAGAGCAGATGTAATTGAAGATTTAAGATTGGGTGCTACAGAAATTACACCTCCAGGCAAGGACATAGGTTGTTACCAAAGCAATGGTAGAGGAAATCAACACTAATTATATTATTTATAAATAAATACAAAGTGCCTTGAATTAATTTTTAAGGCACTTTTTTAAATTACACCCCATGTCAGTATTACAAAATTTCAGGTCACTTCATAAAAAATTTGCTTCAGTTTTGTTTGTGTTTTTCTTTTTAATTGGATTAACGGGAAGTTTATTGTCATTTAAATCGGCGTTTACAAAAATTATTTTTGAAAATAAGCAAGTAAATGCAGAAAGTAAAATAGGTAGCATTTTACCCTTAGATAGTTTAGAAAAAATTGCCACATCGATACTAAATGAAAAAGCAAACACGAAATTTAAAAAATCAGAAAAGGTAGAAATTAAAATAACAAAAGGAACTGTTTTATTTTATTATAAAGACGCATATAGCATTCAATTAAATGGGGCTTCTGGTGAACCCATTTTGATAGAAAAGAAATTTGGGGGTATTATTCAGGACGTTCATGACGGAGCTATTCTAGATAATTTATTTACTAATAAATTAAGCTTGTCTAAGAAAGTATACTCTATTATTATGGGACTTTCTTTATTATTGCTTACAATTACCGGTACATATTTATGGTATAAGCCTAAGATGATTAAAAAAAATCGATAATGAAAATGAATAAAAAATATTTTTTTGCAACTGCCCTTTTGTTATTAATAACAAGCGAGATTGCAACAGCTCAAATTAAAGATAGCGTTATCAACTTTTTATTTACATCAGACGTGCATTTTGGGTTGACAAAAGATGTGTTTAGAGGTAAAAATGATGTTCCTGCCAAAGAGGTTGATTTGGCTATGATGCAAGTCATGAATCAGTTATCTAAAAACCAATTACAAGGCAATGGGATTGACGCCTTGGTGATTACGGGTGATATAGCTAATAGAATGGAAAAGGGTATTCAGTCAGCAACAACATCGTGGAATCAGTTCAAAGAAGTTTTTATTGATAGCAATCATTTAAAAAAAGCAGATGGATCTAATGCAGAATTATGGGTGGTTCCAGGTAACCATGATATGAGTAATGCCATTGGATTTCATAGGCCCATGGAACCTAAGAAGGACCCAGCGTCTATGATGGGAATTTACCATTTAATGTTTCCCAAAAATCAAGTCACTACATTTGATAGTACTTTACATCGAATTCATTATTCAAGAGACATAAAAGGAGTTCACTTTATATTTTTAAGCTTATATCCTGATTCAGCCGAAAGAGTTTGGATGGAATATGATTTAAAAAATATTGCCTCAACTACCCCCGTATTATTATTTGCTCATTCTATTCCAGACGTTGAGCCTAGATTTTTTCAAAATCCCAATGGCTTACATGACATAAACGATGAAGATAAATTTGAAAACCTAGTACCTGAAATGTACAAAGACGGGAAAGACGTGAAAGGGGAAACAACCATTGAACAAAATGAGTTTGCTGATTTCATCAGTAAACACTCAAATATTAAAGTATATTTTCATGGCCATGAGAATTGGACCGAATATTATCAATACAGAGGCCCAAAGAATACTATCAACCTAAATAGTATTAGAACTGATAGCCCAATGAAGGGAAGAATTTCAGTCAAAGATGAAAAAAAATTAGCATTTGAGTTAGTTTCTATTAATATAAATACTGGTTTGTTAACCGTAAAAGAAGTATTATGGAATGCAAATTTAAATACCCATGCTTTTGCATGGGGTCAGCAGGCTAATTTTAATTTGAAGTAGTGTTTTCATAGGCGCTAATTTTTAATGGGAATTAATCAATTAATAATTAACTTTAAGATTAATTACCATTATCAAAATGAAGATTTTTAATAGCTTCTTTCTTGTTGTTTTTGTCTTATTTGCAGTTTTGCAATACAACGATCCTGATCCTTTTTTATGGATACCAATATATATGTATCCTGCATATTTATGTTATTTGAAAGTAAAGCAGAAGCCCATCCATAAGATGGCGTATTTAATTGGCTTTCTAGTTTTTGGTGTTTATGCTTTCTATAAATTATTTGATGCCAATGGTATTATTGATTGGATACAATTTCACAATGCAACAAGTATTGCAGCTACGATGAAAGCCGAACAACCATGGGTTGAAGAATCGAGAGAGTTTTTTGGCTTAGTGATTATTCTTGTTGTTATGGCCATTAATTATTTTAAAAAAGAAATTCCAAAAAATACTTCGAAATAGGAAAGAATAAATATTTTACACAATCATTTGCTAAAAATAATAATTATGAAATATATATTAAGTCTCTGTAGCTTATGCATGCTTTTTACTATTACTACATCTGCTCAAACCTTGTCAAGCAAACAAGTTGACTCTTTGGTAGAGCTTACATTAAAAACATTTAATGTGCCGGGTATTTCAGTCGGCATTATAAAAGATGGGCAATTAATACATGCTAAGGGCTACGGTATTGCCAATTTAAATACTGGCAAAAAAGTAGATGAGTATACTTTGTTTGGTATTGCTTCTAATAGTAAATCCTATACAGCTGCTGCATTGGGCATGTTAGTGGATGAAGGCAAGCTTAAATGGGACGACAAGGTTACCGATTATATTCCTGAATTTAAAATGTATAACCCCTACGTAACCGATGAATTTACTATACGTGATTTGTTAACTCATAGAAGTGGCCTTGGTTTAGGTGCTGGTGATTTAATGATGTTTCCTGATCAAAGTGATTTTACAAAGCAAGACATTATTCATAATTTAAGATACCTTAAACAAGTATCTAGCTTTAGAACCAAATACGATTACGATAATAATTTGTACATCGTTGCGGGCGAAGTAGTTGCAAGGGCTTCAGGTTTAAGTTGGGAAGATTTTATTGAAAAAAGAATCATGACTCCACTTGGATTTAAAAATAGCGCTGCTTCTGTTACCAGATTAAAAGACAATACAAATAGCATTCGTCCACACGCACCCGTTAATGGAAAAGTAGAAACCCTTGACATTGATTGGAGCGAATCAGCTAACGCAGCAGGTGGTATCTGGAGTAATATTATAGATGAAAGTAAATGGGTGATTATGCAAATGAATCATGGAAAATATGGGGAGGGATTGAAGCAAAGTTTATTTAGTGAGAATGTGCATGAAGAAATGTGGAGTGCGCAAACAAATATTGGCGCTAAAGCTATGGCACCCTATAATACTCATTTTGCAGCCTATGGTTTGGGATGGTTTTTAAGTGATGTAAAAGGCTACAAACAAGTAACACATACTGGTGGATTAGCCGGTATTGTAACGCAAGTGGTCATGATACCAGAAATTAATTTGGGAATTATAGTATTAACGAATCAACAATCAGGCGCAGCTTTTAGTGCGATAAGTAATACAATTAAAGATGGTTATTTAGGAGTAAAAGGATATAATTGGGTAAAAATATTTGCAGAAAGAGTAGCTAAAGGAGAAGCCGAGGCTAAAAAAATAAATGATGAAGTAGCTGTTACTATTTTGGAACAAACTAAAAAAGCCGCTGGCGCATTTAATGTAGAACCTTATATTGGTAAATACACCGATCAGTGGTTTGGCGAAGTGGAGATATCTTTAAAAGAGGGTAAGCCTTGGTTTGCTTCTAAAAGATCGCCAAGACTTAGCGGACCTTTATTTCCTTATAAAGGCAATACCCTAATTGTTAGATGGACTAATAGAAGTATGGACGCCGATGCGTTTGTTATGTTTAGTACAGACAAAGATGGCAAACCTGCTGGTATAAAAATGAATGCTATTTCTCCTCTTACCGATTTTAGCTTCGATTTTCAAGATCTTGATTTTAAAAGAATAAATTAATATGAGGAAAATACTATGTCTTGGTTTATTGTTGACCACCCTATTTATTAAAAATGGAAAAGCGCAAGTGTTTGATTCGCTTTTAAATGTTTATGAAGAACAATTTCCGCTTGAAAAAATTCATATTCATTTTGACAGGACAATGTATAATACTGGAGAGACTATTTTTTATAAACTCTATGTTTTATCGGGAGTAGATTGGACTACTGTAAGTAAAAATGTGTATGTGAATTGGTATGATAATAATGGTAATTATATAAAGCAAACTGTTGCGCCCTTATTTCAATCTTCTGCAAAAGGAAGTTTTGAAGTACCTGCTAATTACAAAGGCGACTTATTGCGTGTTAAAGCTTATACACGTTGGATGTTAAACGATGATAGTGTTTTTCTGTATGAAAAAAGTATTGCTATCAATAATGGCCAATCATCTAAAACAAAAACAAGTACAACCCAAAAAACAAGAGTTGATATTTTCCCAGAAGGCGGTGTATTAGTGAATGGACTTTTAAGTAAAGTTGCCTTTAAAGCTACTAACAGCTTTGGAATACCCGTTTTTATAAAAGGGCTTCTTGTGAATGATAAGAATAAGGTAATTGATACTTTGAAAGTGGCACATGATGGGATGGGTACATTTAAATTAAGGCCTATTGCTGGAGAAAAATACCAATTAAATTGGACGGATGAAAATGCACAAAAAGGAACAACGCCTCTAGTGCTTGCTAATAAAGAAGGTGTTATTTTGAAAATAACCATGGATAACGAGAAAGCATATGCGCAAGTGGAACGAACCTTAGATGTACCTCAAAATTATAAGCACATGCGATTATTGGTTCATCAGAATCAACACTTAATTTATACAGTTGAATTTAAAGGGGAAGAACGTCAGGTGCAAAAAGCGGCCTTGCCAATTGAAGAGTTACCTACAGGGGTTGTTCAGTTTTCTTTATTTTCAAATGATTGGCTACCGCTTGCAGAAAGAATTATTTTAGTAAACAATCGTCTGCATGAGTTTAATGCCAATCTAACTATTGGGATAGCAAATGTTAATAAAAGAGGTAAAAATGTACTTGAAATTTTAGTGAAAGATACTGCGGCTTCTAATATGTCAATTGCTATTACAGATGCTTCTATTGTTATGCCCGATCAACAAACTATTTATTCTGATTTTTTATTAAGTAATGATATACGAGGTAAAGTATATAATCCAGCTTATTATTTTTCAAGTGATGCAGATAGTGTTGCTGCGCATTTAGATTTAGTCATGTTAACTAACGGTTGGAGAAAGTTTAATTGGGACAAAATTAAAGCGGGTATGGTGCCTGTACAACCTTATCCTGCGGAGACTGGTTTAATGAAACTTACAGGAAAAGTATATGGGAATACATTGGCAAAAACTGCCGAAAATCCGCTTTTAAATTTAATTATCCTAGGTAAGGATAGTACCAAGAAAATGTTATTTGTTCCTGTTTTAAAAGATGGAAGTTTTGAAGACAAATCTGTTTATTATTATGATACTTCTAGAGTATATTATTCTTTAAATGGTTTGTCTAAACTGGACAATCAAACAGTCGTACGTTTTGAAAATGGGTTGTTAAAACAAGATATTAAAAAAATACAAACAGATCCTGGAAGCTTTTTACAAAACTGGACGGATAGTATGGCCAGGAATAAGTTGAACCTATTTTTGTTAGAACAGGAAAAACAGAAAAAATTATTAGCATCCATGACATTGGCTGAAGTAGTAGTGAGGTCTAAAGTAAAAACACCCTTACAGTTGTTAGATGAAAAATATGCAACAGGCTTCTTTACAGAAGATGGAACATCTTTTGATTTGACAGCAGAAGGAATGGCGCTTGGAACAATGGATATATTAGCCTATTTGCAAGCGAAAGTGCCAGGCTTGAATATTTCTATTGCAGGTCAACAGGCTTCAGCTACTTGGAGAGGGTCTAAAACCGATTTTTATGTAAATGAATTTAACACTCCTATTGAGCAGATACAAAATATGACAATTACTGATGTTGCCTATATTAAAGCATTAAGACCTCCTTTCTTTGGTTCTATAGGTGGTGGTGGAGGTGGGGCCATTGCCATTTATACAAAACGTGGAGGTAGTAATAAAGGAGGCAATATCAATAGCAAAGGAATGGAAAATGTTGTTTTGGGTGGATACTCTGTCTTTAAGGAATTTTTTAATCCTGATTATGAAAAACCTACAGCAAGTTTTGAAGCTGACAATCGTACTACCTTATATTGGAATCCATATGTTTTAACGAATAAAAAAAGTACTAGAGTAAGGATTGAATTTTACAATAACGATATTAGCAAAAAGCTACAAATAGTTTTAGAGGGCATGAATCAGGATGGAAAATTAGCACGTGTTGTTAAGTATATTGAATAATCACATTTTTACCATTCTTATTGATTTTCACATATAATTAGTAAACATTTTCATGGTTTCTATGTTATTATATACATGAAACTACTATACCTTTTTATTGCACTAGGCTTTATTTTTATTGTTTTTCAATCTTTTAGAACCTTTTCTGCGGCTTCTATCGAAACCCAAAAATATAGAGTGGTTAAATTGGAGGAGGGCTTTGAAATACGTTTTTACCCCAAAGCTACCTTTGCTACAATCCGTTCTTCTGGAGCTAACTATAAACAAGTGGCGAGCAGTGGATTTAGAAGGTTAGCAGGCTATATTTTTGGCGGCAATGACCAAAATAAAAGTATTGCCATGACTGCACCCGTGAGAATGGAGATGAGCGAAAAAGGCTCTGTAATGAGCTTTGTAATGCCAGAGAAATATGACATGGCCTCTTTGCCTAAACCAAAAGATGCTACAGTAGAAATTAAACAATCCGAAGAAGTATATGCTGCAGTTATTGCTTTTGGAGGATATGCTAACGATGAAAAAATTGCTGATTATACAAATAAGTTAGTTGCCTTATTGCAAAAAAAGAATATTAAAATAATCGGCGGCTTTAATTTCTTAGGCTATAATGCACCCTTTCAATTTATTGGACGTAAAAACGAAATTTCTATTCCGATTGAATGGAAAGAGTAATTAATTAAAATAGTATATGGGTACATATTTAGTAGTAGGTGGGTCCTCTGGAATAGGTTTACAAGTCACCCAACAATTAGCGGCAGCGGGTCATACAGTCTATGCAACCTACAATACGCATCCAATTGAGGATACGAAAAACATTCAATACCATCATTTAAATGTACTTGAAGAAAATATCAATGTAGATTTTTTACCTTCTTCATTAGAGGGGCTTGTTTATTGCCCTGGTGCTATAAGCTTAAGGCCATTTAATCGTATACCCTCTGAAGATTTTTTAAAAGATTATAATTTACAAGTTGTTGGTGCAATAAAAATTATTCAAGCTGTTCTGCCAAAACTAAAAGAAAGTAAAAACGCATCTATTGTTTTATTTTCTACAGTAGCTGTTCAATTAGGTTTAAATTTTCATTCTTTAGTGGCTTCTTCTAAAGGAGCCATAGAAGGATTGACCAAAGCACTTTCAGCGGAATTCGCGCCTACTATTAGGGTTAATTGTATTGCACCTTCTTTAACAGATACACCACTTGCTGCCAATTTATTAAATTCAGATCAAAAGGTAGAAGCGAATGCACAAAGACATCCCCTTAAACGAGTGGGAACAACTTTAGACATTGCGAACGCTGTAGAATTTTTATTAACGGATAAATCTAGCTGGGTAACTGGTCAAATTTTACATATTGACGGAGGAATGAGTGCAGTCAAACTGTAAATGATTTTTTTACTTTATTGCGAAATCATTAAACAAAGAATTTTTCTACCATTTTAAAGGCACTTATTTATAGTAATATTTTGTATAAATAATATATT
>CAINWZ010000070.1 GCA_903854725.1 uncultured Bacteroidota bacterium | reverse complement strand
TTTAAATTCAATGTAAAGTAAAATATAATCTCGAATAAAGTCTATGGTATTTTAATATAATGGGAATTTTAATTAAATATTACAAAATACAAATCTTGTTTAACGTTTGCGCTATCATACTTGAGGTGAAGTTGAGCAGAATTAATATCAATAAGCTGATATTTGTTAGTTATTGAGATATTAGATATGCCATTTTTTGAATTTATAGTCAAATCTTTGATGGTAGGCATTAACCAAGTGCCTATTACCCCGTCACTATCGGTATAGGAACCATCTCGATTGAAGGTTTTTGTATACTTTTTTTGAGCAGTATTTAATTTTAAGACAGTCCCATTTTGAGTTAAAGAATCTATTCTCCAAGTATGCTTTGTATTTTGATAACTTCCAGAACCTGCTAGTAAATTCTTTTGAAAATCTAAATCTGAAACAACTTCTTGTTTTGCGCATGAAAAAATAGACATCATTATCATAAACATTGCTATCAATGTGATAAACCTAGTTGTATAAAATTTAAATGTTTTCATGGTTTCAATTATTTAAATAATTTTCGAGCATAAAAGAATCCAAAATTTATAAAACTATCTTTTGAAGTATTCGGGCTATTCCTTAATTGACCTGTACTTATATATCTTGAAGTTGGGTTAGAGAAATAAACAGCAGCATCTGGATCTGTTTTAGTTTTTGCTAAAATTTTTGCTACACTTGGGTATTCATCTGGACCTACATCATCTAAATAATCGGACATACTCTTATGCCATGTGAAAAATACACCCACACTATTAAATCGATTAATTTGATATTTTAATTTCAAATTTAAAAAATAACCCATCGCCATTAATGAATAAGGTGCTTTTAAACTGTCAACCAACTGGCCTCCTGTTCCTAATGGTTGTAAATTGTATAGCTTATTTTTATACATGCCCGTTGGAGTGAATGATATAAAATCAAAACCTACTCCAATAGATGGTCTAAAACGTTTAGCCTTTGTATACAATCTATTATCTACAAAGTCGAAATTGATGGCTGGCGAAATACCCAAAATTGAAGTAATGAAACTCATACCTCTAGCTATTTGCTCATTGTTTGCTGAATTATAATCTGCATTACTTAACTTAGAACTCATTATAGTTAAACTGGCACTTAAATTAGAATAAATGGTGTAGCCTACATTAACACCCATTAATATATTCATTTCATTGTTGAATAAATTGGGGTTACTTATAGTACCAGTAAATATTGTTCCTCCGCCTAATAATCCAACTTCAATTCTACTCTTTTGCGGTGTTTCTAATTTTTGAAACTGATTTTTAACTGAATCTAATTCTTTGGGTTTGGGTGGAACAGTATCTTTCTTCTCTTTTAATAGCTCCACTAATAATTTATGTTTTCTAAGATCTAATAAATAAGATTGGTATCCTATCTTAACCTCCGGTACCAGTTCATTATTAGAGCCCTGAATGTTCCTAATAGCATAATAGCCTATTCTTTTAGGAGAAGGAATATTTTTAGTAATAACTAATTTAGTATTATTTGCATCTATCTCTTGAGGATTAAACGTCAAAGCTGTATCCACTCTTGCCAAAGTACTATCTCCTTTAAAATAGGTATAGGATATTATTGCCTTTGAATAGTTTGCCCTTTTATTGGTTGTTAAGGATATACTCTTCAATGGGTCTTTGATTGTAATAGTATCTTGAAATAATGTGTTGGTTTCACCATTTTTAACAGCATACACATGTAGTGAATTAGATTCAATAGGGGCAGCTAAAAAAGGTTCAAGATCTAGTTTAGGAGAACTATAGTTTAATGTTTGATCGTATATGCTTTTTGCTACTTGGTCTTTCAAATCACTACCCCAATAATTCTGATCTAATTTAAAGGTTTTCTCAGAACCATAAATACCCATATTACCTGCATGCACTATGGTATCGGATATATTATCAATTAAGTAGTTCTTTACAAAACTATTTCCTTTTATGATAGCATTAAATCTAGTAAATACCTGGTCAACTCTACCATATAAAAAATTGGTAGAAATATTATAGTTCTTAAACCCATATACGTAGTTGCCTGCAAAAGTATTATTACTTATTTCTAATTTAATATGGTCGCTTTTTAAATCCTCAAAGTAAATGGCCGCATTGTTATCGGTAAATAAATTATTATTTAATCTAAATACCAAAAAAGTTGAATCTACACTAAAATTGAATGGCGGGTTAAGTACTTGTATTACCGATATTCTACCCACATTACTTGCAAAAATATTATCAGAAATATTTACACTATCTCTTCTCCAACCAAAATCAAATAATAAAGGCAACTGAAGGTTTTTAAATACAACATTAGATATACTAATAGCACTTGAATCAATATTCTTTATAACCAAGCCCCCGCCTTCCATATTTTTCTTTCCAAAGATTTCAATATTTTTTTGCGTACCATTCATATCAATACTACCCTCACACACAATTAAACCTTTATCTATTATTTCAATTTTTGCACCAGGTACCACTTCTAATTTGCCTGTAATTTTAATAACATCCTTAACTACGTGTAAACCAGCGGAGATTTTCAAATTTGTATAGCTTCCGGAAAGTGTATCGGCGGCAGGTCCAGCTGGGACCGCAGGAACAGTAGCAGCTACTGAAGGTTTTGGAGCGGTTGTGTTTTGAGCAAATATTTGCTTGTTAGTAAATATTGCAATAAATAATATGAAAATTATTCCTCTTTTCATTAATCAGTAATTTTATAAATGATAGGAGGAGATGTTCTAGTAGATCCGTCAATTAAGGACATGTTTACATTATCAAAAATAAGAAGGTCATTTTTCTTTAAACTACCTAAAACTTTTTGGGTAGTAGATTGGAATAATTCTCCATAATTGCTCATATTCTCTTCTTCTTTTCCATTATGTATTTTCACAACCTTATAACTATTAATTCTTCCTGGGAAAAAGTTTAAATTGTTAATCTCTAAACTTGCCTCCAACCTTTCAGCCCCTAATAAATCCTTTACACTAATAGCATAGGTATTCATATTGTCTCCTTTTACCCTAACAATAGGATCTGGCAGCGGATTTACATAAATCTTTTTTTCAAATAATTGTTTTTTACCCTTATTTCTTACATCATAAAATTTTAATAAATAGTCGCCTGTTTTATTAAATAATATTTTATAGTTCTTGCCATTTTTTGTGATAGATACTTTAGGTGAAATTTCAATATCAAAATCCTGCCCTAATGCAAAATCAAAATCGCTTAGTAAAGTGTTATTCAACCCTACAAAAATATTTTCGGTATGTAGTGAGTTTATGATTTTCTTAAAAAGCTCGTCAAACACCTCGTCGGTTTTTGCAATGGCTTTCTGATCGGCTTGAATAATTTCTTCTGGCTTATATTCTTTTACCAATTCTTTTAATATGTATAATTTAGGATTGCCCTTAGAAAAATAAGTAGGTTCATACCCGATTTCAGCTAGCGCTGCTTCCTGGTATAACAATTGTTGCTTTGTTATTAATAACTTAATACGCTCCAATTGCATATAGCTAATTGCTGAAGGCTTATGCATGAACATATAATAATCCCATTCATCTACTTTCCCTTTGATAGAAGTTACTTTAGGCATAATGGGAATAACACTATCTAATGAAGATGTTGTGGTTAACTTATAAGGCGCTTTCTTTATAAACTCAGATAAATCAAATAAATCTTTTTCTACTAAAACTACCCCTTTATCGGAATGTAAAATTTCTTCAATTAGGTTTCTACTATTAAATTGTTTTAATAAGGTAGTTTTATGATTCGCAAATTCTTTATCCACATGGTCTAATACTCCACTCACCACTAAGAAGCTTTTTGCCAATCTTGATCTAATCTTCAAATAACTCTGTGCTTTGGGAATCATATTTAATGAATCCATATTATCCTGCACTACCTGATTACTTATATCAACTTTCTTTAACTCCTCTTTAATCAATGACTGAAATGACTTAATAGTCCAGATATTGGAATCCAATACTGACATCTTAATATTAATTACAGAAAAACAAATAAATACGATGTATAAAAGACTTATAATTTGGTATCTTTTGACATCAACGTGACCTTCGGCCATATACTAAATTTTAAGTTTAATTATACTGCTTGTATAATAAGATAAACGCTAATTGCGAACCTGTTGGTTGTGTATTGGTTTTTTCTAAATGAATATTTAATTTATTGAAAATATCAGACTTTGAATTCTGCTCTTTTAAATTAAAAATGTCTAGTAATTTATGCTTCTCAATAGACGCCTCTACTGTTAATTTATCTAACATAGCATCCACACTTTTAAAGTTTTTCAACTCGCCATTTACTAAAACTTCATTTAATTCAACCTTATACTCATTGTTAGGGCCAAAATGAATAGCGTTTGAATTATAATTTACTAAGTCATCAATCAAGACTACAGAATTTTCATCTACTTGTACTTCAAACAATTGTTGGAATAATTTCTTTCCCAATTGTTGATCTTTAAAGCTCAATGACAATAAAATTAAATGCTTTGTATGCATGTAACCCGCATTGGTTTCGATATTGAAACGAACTTTTTTAAACTTATTAAACAGTTTTGCTTTTACTTCATCTTCGCATCCCACTAAAATGGTAGCTAAAGAGGCAAACTCTTCTTCCGACTTTACATCGGCGTTTTCAATTAAGTATTCAATTAAATTTCTATTTTTATATTTAACACTGCTCTTCAAAGATGCCATGGCAGGGCTTACTCTTACTGAATTGCTAAAGTATTTATTACAATGTGTTAAGATTGCTGCCTCTTCTCCTCCGAATACAACAATTTCATTTGCTTCTTTATTTCTGATTAAATATTTTGATTGATAGGGTTCTACAATGAAGTAATCAAACAAATTAGTAAACTTGATAGTTACCATTGCAGTAAATAATAAGTCCAACTCATTTTCAGATAATTCAGTTGGATTTTTCAATGCTAAATCTGACATAGAAAGTGCTGGCAACTCAACCTTAAATTGACTTAAAAGAATTAATGACTCTTTTGTTGCAATTTTCTTATCAAAAGCTCTACTTACTATATTAGATAAACTCGAATATTCATTCTCATTAAACTTAATCCAATCTGTATGGAAATACTGATCCTTCGTTAAACTTACAATGGCCAATTTCTCTAATTCAGAGAAATGAGGCGCTGCATTACTTCCAATGGCAGTTCCCATTTGTTGACTGCTAACCGTTGCCATATTACCACTCATTTGTGGGTTAATCTCAATGGTAACATTGCTACTATCTACTCTATTGTCGTGTTGTACCATTGGTGTGCCAATTGAAACCTTTACATCCTCTACCTTTTTATCTGTTCTATAGTCTGCTAAATTAAATGGAGCTGTACCTGTAACAGTAGAACTACTAATTCCTGTAGCATTAGATCCGCTAATAATAACAGAATCTGCTGGAACCATTGCAGCTATGTCCGCGCCTACTAATCCAGTTTGAATATTTACATAAGTACTAGAATTGTCTACTTGAACTTCGACGAATTTAACGGCAGAAACACCAAATACGATGGCTTCAATGGTCAACCCCAGCGTAATTAATAAATCCTGCGCAGGCCACTCCAATAACTTGGCAATTACCCCAATTAGGATAACCACAGCTGCACCGCTATAAAACAGGTTAAAAATGTCTAATTTCTTCTTAACGACCATTTCAGTTTGAGCTGCTTCTGGTTCATTAACCGATTTTACATCTTCGGCTACTTTAGTTTCTTTTGTTTTCATACTTTGAAATTTTACACCCTAGTTAGCTTTTTTGATCTTTTGGAATCATGAAAAAACTCTAGAAGGGCATGTAAAATAGTATGAAGCTATTCCTGCACAAAATATTCAAAGAAAATAGAAAAAAAATGGGGATATCAATCTTGAATCATTGATTTTCAATATTTTACAAATAAGGTTTTTTGAAAAAAAATGTCATTTTGCACAATAAAATGGCCAAAATTTCGAGTGGGCTACTCTAAACAGCTAATTTTTTTAGGGATCTGCTACTTCATTTGCTGCCAAATGGCCTCTTTTTCGGCTAAACTTAGCTTAGACAATTCAAGATGATGTTGTTTTGCATAGGCCTCCATCAGTTCAAATCGATGTTTAAACTTCTTATTGGTTTTCTCCAGGGCTGTTTCGGGGTCAATTTTTAGAAAGCGGGCATAATTGATAAGGCTAAAAAATACATCACCCAACTCATCTTCCATTTTCTCCTGATCGTTTTGGTTAATTTCATGCATCAATTCGCCTATCTCCTCATTCACCTTATCCCACACTTGTTCTTTATTCTCCCATTCAAAACCAACCTGCTTTACTTTTTCCTGAATTCTTAAGGCCTTCACCATCGCTGGTAAACTATTAGGCACCCCGCTTAATATGGTTTTTTCACCATTGCCTTCTTTTAGCTTTAACTGCTCCCAGTTTAATTTCACTTGCTCTTCTGTCTCTGCTTTTACATCGCCATAAATATGCGGATGCCTATGTATTAATTTTTTTGAAATACCTTCTATCACCTCCTCTAAAATGAATTCATTTTTTTCAGAAGCTATTTTAGTATAAAATAAAATATGTAATAATAAATCTCCTAGCTCTTCTTTAATGCCTTTCCAATCTTCTTCAATGATAGCATCTACTAACTCATACAACTCTTCAATCGTATTACTTCTTAAGCTATGAATGGTTTGCTTTTTATCCCATGGGCACTCCGCTCTTAATCGATCCATGATAGCAACTAATTCTAAAAAGTTTTTGGAGATATTTTCTTGAGACATAAATTGGAATATAAATTAAGTTAAGCTTATAAATTAAATAAGGAAAGTAAAATGAAAGCAAGCATTAGCACTGCCATTAAAATAGCAGTTAAGATGTTTAAAATTAAAAACTTCATTACTGTTTTAGCCCTAGATTGATTAAAGTGATTACGCAATGCTTTATATAAATAAAAAAACATTAAGGCAGAAGTTATGATTGCGGCACTACCAAAAGGCGGCTTGTGAAAAATATATTCAGTGGATAAATTAAATAATTTTAAAACGAATAAAATAATAAAAAATGCACAGTATATATGTAAACTAAAAATTAGGTGATCTACGAAATAATGATTTTTATTTCTTCTATATAAAACCCATAAGAACAAAGCAAACATGGGCAAGGATATATACAACATGCGTGAGAAATAATGTTGGAACTGTTCCATTAATGCCTCTCCAAATTTAAATTTATCATCCTTGAATTTATTGTTTAACTCAATTGATTTTTTAACCAAGGAGGATTCAAACCAACTATCTTTTTTAGCAGTTGGCAATTTTAATTGAGCGGAATCATAATCCAGGATTGTTTGATAGGTTATAGAATCACCACCTATATGAAGATTCAACCTATTTTCTTTTTTAGGATTTGCCTTTTTTGATACAACCGAATTTGGTAATACAGGATTTGGCAAAGCTATAGCAGGAAGAGGCTTTATCATTTCTGGTTTATTAACTTGTTGTCCAGAAAAAATAAATAAAAAGAATATCGTAGAGATAAATAAATACATTCTTATAGGATGAATGTAATTGGCTCTTTGGCCATCCATATATAATTGAGTAAGCTTTGCTGGCTTAAATAAAAGCAGCTTTAATGTTTTCCATAACTTACCATCAAAATGCGTTAGGTCTTCTATAAAGTGCATTATTAAATGGCCAAAGCTTTCTTTCACTTCTACATTCTCCTGCCCGCATTTATGGCAAAACCTATCGATTACGTTTTCTCCGCAATTCAAGCAGTTATTCTCCTTTCTCTCTTTTAAATGCGACATATAAATTCAATTGACACTAAGGTACACTTGTGCTATGGACAAAAAAAATCCCTCCCGATATAATCGAGAGGGATTGTGCCTCAGGCGGGAACCGGGCCTTGCACGCTGAAAGAGCGATGCCAGATCAAGCAGGGCGTTGCAGCCGAGGCAGCAAG
>CAINWZ010000069.1 GCA_903854725.1 uncultured Bacteroidota bacterium | reverse complement strand
TTGAGATAAAAGCCTTTTTTGAAGAAATTGCAGGTTTCTATTCCGCTTCACTCGGAACATATTAATAATTTGGTCTAAATCAAACCCAATGGTTAAACCATTAGGACCAAACAATTGCTGACCACTACTTAGCGAAATACCTGGTGCTTGGTAATTAAAATATTTAGCATAATCAATTCTGTTTTGAATAGAATCCAACCTATAATAACTATTTCTTACGCGTACTTCTGGTAAATCAAAACCAGCAACATGTATCATCACGTTAAAATTACGAAGGTCCTCGATGGTGTCTATAGGATACTTATGTGTTGTCTTTCCAAACAATGAAAACCATATAGAGTCTTTTGCTTTTACATTAATGGAATAATGGCCCAAAGAATCGGTGAAAGCATGATTAGAATTACTGTATACAATAACAGATTCAATAGGACGACGACCCGAAATATCATACACTACTCCGCTGACTGGAATTAATTGTGCATTTATTTTTGAAACAAAACAAATAAAGAAAATAATAAAAAAACTGATCCTATAATTCATGACGACTACAATATTAGTAAAGGAAGCGCTAAATAAGTATGTTGTACTATATAATTAACAGGTTTTTACCTTTTAATTCAAAAGGGAACCCAAATTATTATTTAGAAAGGTTAATAAAAAGCCAAGTGCAATGGTAGATAACACAAGCCAATGAGCTGCTATTTTTTGCTTATAAATAAAATAAGTACTTGCCACAAATACAAAAATGTACGTCCAAAAAGTAAGGGAAGAATAGTACTCCATTTTGATAGAAATACCCCCAATTAAGTGAAGCGTAGCCCCAAGCATAATGCCTACTACTGCTGCATATATACCTTCTAAGGACCTATAAAAGATGGCATACTTTTTTAAATTTTGCCAGATCGGGAAAAAGAATAAAACAATAAAAAAACTTGGTAAAAAAATACCAAGACTCCCAATAACTGCACCCATTATTTGTATAGAAAGTGTTTTTTCTTTTAAGGCTACCGCACTTGTATAACTTGCCACTGAAAATACAGGACCCGGCATGGCTCTTACCATTCCGGCACCCATTAAAAAAGCTTCTTTGGAAATTTTTAAAACGTCTCTCTTATTTTTCTTAACCCTTTCGGAATTAGGTCTTGCAACATATTGTTCATACATCATGGGAATTAATACATCACCTCCTCCAAAAACAAAAGTTCCAAAACGATAATTATTTTCAAATAAATTAATCATTTTATGTTGCTCCCAATTTTTTTGAGTGGCTTCTTCCGATAATATTCCAGCAGTTAAAAATAAAAATATAAAAATAAATAAGGCCCCCCACTTTACTGTTTTTGGTGCAGCACCATCATTAGGAATTCTTTTCTTACTAAAATTAGTTGCGATACCAGCTACTAAAATTACAACAGGTATGGCCCAAGGAGATTTAAATGCTAAAAAAACAAGCACTGCACTTGCGATAAAAATAATTTTAGTAATAAGGCTATTAATTGCTTTTTTATATAATAAAATTGTCGCGCTCACAATAAACCCAATGGCCATGGGTTGTATTAAAATAAAACTTTGAAGTTCACTTCTCACGTCAAAGTAAGTATACGCTATGGCCAACATTGCCATTAAAAAAGTAGCAGGTAAAATCCAAACTAAGAGTGTCATAAATGCAAGAGGATAGCCTCCTCTTTTAAACCCTACCAAAATAATCGTTTGAGTAGACGAAGCACCTGGAAGCAATTGACAAAAAGCATTGTATTCCAGCAGCTCCTCGGCAGTTATATATTTTTGCTTTTCAACAAAACGATATTGCATCAACCCCAAATGGACCTGCGGCCCTCCGAAAGCGGTTATACTGTGCTTAAAAACAGCAGTCAAAAAGGGAATATGGCGTAATAATTTCAATGAATGTATGCTATACCCTAAAAATAATTAATTTTTAGGGTATTTAATCCAATTATCATTAAACAGAATGCTAAATACATTGTCTTAGCATAGAGCAACAGGATTAAGTTAACTAGATACAAGTTAATTACATTTTATACCTTTGCATCTTATATTGAAAAAGTACAGAAATACACTTACTATGAAGCTGTTTTTACCCATCATCGCCTTGTTATTGTTGAGTAGTTGTTCGCAAAGCAATTATGCAAAATTGGAGCCTTTGTATGCACAAGAAGCCTTTGCCGATGCACCTGAATATAGCAATTTGCAATACTGGGCAGCACATCCAGATAAAAACGACCCCTCTGATAGTGTACCTGCACCAATAAAGGCAGGTTATCATCCAAGTACGAATGTAGATGTCTTTTTCATCCATCCCACTACTTATCTAGACTCTACAAAACCTTATGGCTGGTCAGCCTCTTTCAAAGATTATAAAACCAATTTGCAAACAGATTATACCACCATACTTAACCAAGCAAGTATATTTAATGAAGTGGGAAGAATATTTGCACCTAGATATCGTCAAGCACATATAAAATCTTATACTCCAAAAAATAAAATTGATACCAGCTATGCATTGGCTGCTTTTGAATTGGCCTATCAGGATGTAAAAAAATCTTTTGAATATTATATGGAGCATTACAACAATGGTAAGCCCATTATCATTGCATCACATAGTCAAGGTTCTTCACATGCTATTAGATTGTTGAAAGAATTTTTTGACAATAAGCCTTTGAGTAAAAAATTAGTGGTGGCTTATCTGGTGGGAATGCCTGTTGACCCTGCTACATACACTTCACTCAAAGCCTGCGAAAAACCAAATTCAACTGGATGTATTTGTTCATGGAGAACTTTTCACGAAGGATACGTAACTGAATTTGTAGCAAAAGAAAAATTTAAATCTATTGTGACCAATCCACTTTCTTGGTCAAGCAATATAACAGTTGTGAATAGATATGAAAATACAGGAGCCGTATTGTACAATTTTAATAAAGTCACTCCATTTGTTGTAGGTGCCACTAATCATGAAGGAATTTTATGGACAGAAAAGCCGCATTTTTTAGGCAGTTTTTTATATAAGACGGAGAACTACCATATAGCTGATTACAATTTTTATTACATGAGTGTTAGAAAAAATGTAGCAGAACGAGTGAATAGCTATTTAACCACTGGAAGCGAGTTTACGCATTAATTACCAACGACACTTAGAAATTTAATACGCATTATTTTTAATTGTTCCCAAGAATAATTGTTTTCACTTAATTCTTCTTGTGCAATTTGTAAAGAAGATGTTTCACAATTTTTAAAATATTCTAAAATTTCTGCTTGGTCATATTCATCAAGCCATTCATCAATTGCATAATCTAAGTTTAATTTAGTACCACTTGCTGCAATAGTTTCCATCTCTTCCAATAAGTTTTCTAACTTAAGGTCTTTGTTTTTCGCGATGGTTTCTAAAGGAATTTTTTTGTCTACATTTTGTATAATGTAAATTTTATGATTGAATTTATTCGCCACCGACTTCATTACAAAATCGTCTGGCTTTTCAATATTATTTTCAGTGACATATTTTTCAATCATTTGCACGAAAGGCTTACCATATTTTATAGACTTTCCCTTACTTACACCTTGACATCTTTCTAGCTCTTCCAAAGTAGTAGGATACAAGGTAGCCATGTCTTGCAAGGAAGTTTCAAGGAAAATAACAAATGGAGGAAGACTAATTTTTTTTGCTTCTTTCTGACGTAACTCTTTTAGCATCTCAAATAAAACATCATCAGTAGCTCCTACAGATTCTGGACCTTCTGTGTCATCATCTTCTGCGTTGGCATCTGCAAAAACATTATTTAAAACAATTTTAAAGCTAGTAGGTTTCTTAAAATATTTTTTGCCTTTATCTGTTATTTTTAATAAGCCATACTCTTCAATATCTTTTTCAATATATGTTTCAAGCATTGCTTGTCTTACTAAACTATTCCAGAATAAATGATCTTGCTCTTTACCAATACCAAATACAGGCAATTTCTCATGTCTATACAAACCAAGTTGTGGTGTATAATCGCCTGTTAATACTTGTATTACATAGTCTGCTACAAAACGCTCGTTCAATGCTTCAATTACTTTTAGCAATTGTACTAACTGCGTTTTTGCCTCAATTCTTTCTTTAGGTTGCAAACAATTGTCGCAGTGTCCGCAATTTTTATCTTCCCAACTCTCTCCAAAATAATGTAATAAGCTACGACGGCGACAAGCTCCGCTTTCTGCAAAAGCGACTGTCTCATCTATCAATTGCGCACCTACTTCTCTTTCACTTAAAGGTTTGTCTCTTAAAAAATGTTCTAATTTTGAAACGTCTTTATGTGAATAATATAATATGCAATTACCTTCTAACCCGTCTCTTCCTGCACGACCTGTTTCTTGGTAATAATTTTCGATCGACTTAGGAATATTATAATGAATGACAAATCTAATATCTGGCTTATCAATGCCCATACCAAATGCAATAGTGGCTACAATCACCTGCACGTCTTCATTTAAAAATTGGTCCTGCCTATTGGCTCTTAATTTTTGATCTAGTCCAGCATGATAAGCAACTGCTTTTATTTTATTGGCAATTAATAAGTCTGCCAATTCCTCTGTTGTTTTTCTATTCAGTGTATAAATAATTCCACTCTTCCCTTTATGTTGCGATATATATCTTACAATACTTTTAACGGTAACTTCTTTTTTAGTTTTAGGCTGCACTTCATAATAAAGATTAGCTCTATTAAAGGAAGAAATTAAAACTTCAGGAGAACGCAATGCCAAATTTTTAACAATATCACTTTGCACTTTTGGCGTTGCTGTTGCCGTTAAGGCGATGATGGGAACATGCGCATTTATCTCTTCCATCATTTCTTTCAATCTTCTATACTCAGGTCTAAAATCATGCCCCCATTCAGAAATACAATGCGCTTCGTCTACAGCAAAAAAGGAAACATTTAAGTCGCTAAAAAAATCTAAATTTTCTTGCTTGGTTAAAGTTTCAGGGGCCACATATAAAAGTTTGGTTTTGCCACTTAATAAATCCTCTTTTACTATTTTTATTTGTCCTTTATTTAAAGAAGAATTTAAGAAGTGAGCTACTTCGTCTTTTTCACTATAGCCACGAACCAGATCTACTTGATTTTTCATTAAGGCTATCAAAGGAGAAACTACAATAGCACAACCAGGAAGCATTAAAGCTGGCAATTGATAGCATAAACTTTTACCGCCTCCTGTAGGCATGATAACAAAAGTGTCTCGTCCACTTAATAAGGAGACAATCGCTTTCTCTTGGGTTCCCTTAAACTCCTTAAATCCAAATTGTTGCTCTAAAGCAGTCAATAATGCGGCACGGCTAACTGAATTATTTTTAGGGGTACTTGCGGGTGCAGTCTTTGTTGCTTTTTTCGTGGTCGCCATCTGTAATTATCTTAAAATCAACTATTTCGGTATAAAATAGCTATATAAGTTAACGAATTTAATTCAGTATTGTTCAAGTTGGGCTGTTTTTTTACTAAAAATCTTTTTTTTAAGGATTTTTTAAAAATGGGGATGGATATGCTTGAAACGTTAACTTTGATGCTTCTTATACAGCATATGGATAAACAAATTACTGCTATTGCCAAAAGGACGCTAGAAATTGAAGCCGCGGCCATAACTGGCTTACTTACATTTATAAACTCCTCTTTTATAGAAGCTGTGAAAGCTATTTATTCTTCCGAGGGAAGGTTAGTAGTCAGTGGTATTGGGAAAAGTGCCATCATAGCCCAAAAAATAGTAGCTACCTGCAACTCAACAGGAACACCTGCTTTATTTTTACATGCTGCCGATGCCATTCATGGCGATTCTGGCATGATTAGTAAAAAAGATATAGTTCTAATAATTAGTAAGAGTGGGGAAAGTCCAGAAATAAAAAACTTAGTGCAACTCATTGCAACATTTGGCAACAGTATCATTGCCATGGTGGGCAATACCGAAAGTTATTTGGCAACAAATGCTACTTGGGTAATTAATACAACAATAGATAAAGAAGCCTGCGCACATAATTTAGCACCCACTTCATCCACTACTGCACAAATGGTTATGGGTGACGCTTTGGCCATGTGCTTGATGGACTTGAAACAAGTCAAGGCAAGCGATTTTGCAAAATTTCATCCTGGAGGAAATTTGGGAAAGAGACTTACACTTACTACCGGACAAATAGCAACTGTTAATCCAAAACCAGCAGTCACCGCAAGCACTTCTTTAAAGGAAGTCATACTAGTTATTTCAAAAAATAGATTAGGTGCAGCTGTAGTGATAGATGAAAAAGAAAATGTTTTGGGAATTATTACAGATGGAGATATTCGCAGAATGCTAGAAAATTATTCCACCATTCAGGATTTAACTGCCTCCACTATATTTCATGCAGGGCCTATTACTATTGCACCAAGTGCATTAGCAGTAGAAGCTTTGGCATTAATGGAACAAAAAGATATTAGTCAATTAATTGTAGCTGAAGGAGGAAAATATGTGGGGATGATTCATATACACGACTTAATGAAAGAAGGGATTTTATAAATTACAGACAAGCATGGAAAACAAACATCATTATGTAGCCATTATGGCTGGGGGGATTGGAAGTAGGTTTTGGCCAATGAGTAGAACAGCTTATCCAAAACAATTTTTAGATGTATTGAATACTGGAAAGACTTTAATTCAGTGGACTTACGAAAGATATATTCAATTTATTCCAGTAGAAAATATTTTTATTGTGACCTCAGAAGAATATGTTTCAATTGTACAAGCACAATTACCTAATTTACCTGTTGCAAATATATTAGCAGAGCCTAGTAAAAAAAATACTGCAGCTTGTATTGCCTATATCTCTTTTAAATTAGCCCAAATTGACCCACAAGCAACTTTTATAGTAGCCCCAAGTGATCACTTAATTTTAGAACAAGAAAATTTTCAAAAAATAGTAGAACAAGCGCTTGATTTTGTTGCGCATATAAAAGCATTGGCTACCCTAGGTATTAAACCTACTAATCCCAATACGGGCTATGGCTATATACAGTATGAAGGCTTAGAAGTTAGCAAAGGGGTTTATAAAGTAAAAACTTTTACAGAAAAACCAACAACTGAAATTGCAGAGTCATTTATAGCCAGTGGCGATTTTTTATGGAACGCCGGAATTTTTGCTTGGAAAGCCAGTACAATAATTGCAGCTTTTGAAAAATATCAACCAGAAATGTTTGAACTATTTGACCAAGAAAAAGCAAGTTTTAATACCGCAGCAGAAAAACAAGCCATCCAAAAAATTTATCCGCAGTGTGTAAATATTTCTATAGATATTGCTATTATGGAAAAGGCCGATAATGTATACGTACTTCCTGCAAGCTTTGGCTGGAGTGATTTAGGAACTTGGAATAGTGCTTATGATACCATGGAAAAAGATTATTTCGCAAATGCAGTGGCTTCTGATAATGTAATTGTTATTGATGCTACTAAATGTATGATAAATGCACCTAAAGATAAATTAGTGGTCGTGCAAGGTTTAGATGATTTTATTGTGGTAGATACCAAAGATGTTTTGCTTATTTGTAGCAAAGAAAAAGAGCAATCGATTAAAGAATATGTAGCCGAGGTCAAGAGACATAAAGGCGACAAATACATCTAGATTGCTTATAAATTCTTATCTTAGTTTATTGACTTTTGCTAATTATAAATAATTTTTCCCATGGCAACCATTATAACTGGAACGGGCAGCTATATACCTGGTGTAGTAGTACCTAATACTTCCTTTAACGACCATAGTTTTTATGGAGAAGATGGCGTAAAAATAAACACGCCCAATGCCGAAATATTTGAGAAGTTTAAAGACATCACCGGCATATACGAAAGAAGATATGCAGAAGAAAATGTAAACACTTCGGACTTAGCAACTAAAGCTGCAGCCCTAGCCATCCAAGACGCAGGCATAGATCCTGAAACCATCGACCAAATAATTGTAGCACATAATTTCGGTAACGTAATCGCGGGTACCGTTCAATCAGATACCATACCAGCCATAGCTTCTAGGGTTAAAAATTTATTAGGCATTCGCAATCCCAATTGTGTAGCCTACGATTTATTATTTGGTTGTCCAGGTTGGATACAAGGGGTGATACATGCCGACTCTTTTATCAAATCGGGTTTAGCAAAAAGATGTTTAGTCATTGGTGCAGAAACTTTAAGCAGAGTGGTTGATCCACATGACAGAGATAGTATGATCTTTAGTGATGGGGCAGGCGCTTGTATTGTTGAAAATTCAACAGATCCCCATAAAGGAATATTAGCAAGTAGTGTGCAAAGTCATTGCGAAGATGAAACCTACTTTTTATATTTAGGAAAGTCCTATCATCCAGAAGGAGCCGAGGAAACTAGGTATATCAAAATGAAAGGTCGTAAAGTATACGAATATGCTATTAAAAATGTGCCTATTGCCATGAAGCAATGTATTGAGAAGGCAGGGGTTGACATTCACGATGTAAAAAAATTCTTTTTACACCAAGCCAACGAAAAAATGGATGAAGGTTTTATTAAAGCATTATACAAACTATATGGAATAAGAGTAGTGCCAGAAAATGTAATGCCCATGAGTATTCATGATTTAGGCAATAGCTCAGTGGCTACCATTCCTACTTTATACGATATGGTAAAACATGGAAAATATAAAGAACACGAGTTGAAAGAAAATGATGTTATCATTTTCGCATCTGTTGGGGCGGGCATGAATATTAATGCTATTTGCTACAGGGTATAAAAACTATTTAATAGCCACGAACATTTTTCCCTTCTATAAAGTTTTTGAAAGCTTTGTTACAAACTTTGTTACCGCCAGGTGTTGGATAGTTACCCGTGAAATACCAATCTCCAGTATTAGTAGGACAACAATCATGTAAATCTTCAATGGTCTGGTAAATTACTTCCACAGGAATTTTTATATTTTCTGGCGTAATGAGCTCTGCAATTTTATCCGAAATTTCTTCAGGTGTAAAAGGCTTATACAATTGTCTTACCACATTCTCCGTATGCAAGGCATTGGCCCCTTCTAGTTCAATTATTTTTTGATAAGTCTCCTCAATCACAGCCTCCATGCCTCTATCTTTCAGTAAAGCCATAACGGCTCTAAACGCAATAAAATCGCCCATCTTGCTCATGTCTATTCCATAGCAATCCGGGTATCTAATTTGAGGTGCCGATGACACCACAATTATTTTTTTAGGGCCTAAGCGAGACAACATCCTGATAATACTCTCTTTCAAAGTAGTACCTCTAACAATACTGTCATCAATAATAACAAGGGTATCTAAATCTTTTCGAACAGTACCATACGTAATATCATACACGTGCTGCACCATTTCATTTCTATTCGTATCCTCTGTAATAAAAGTGCGCAACTTTACATCCTTAATGGCAATTTTTTCTTGTCTAATTTTTCTGTTCACCATTTCTTCTAACTTCTCAGCATCCACGTCTTTGCCCCAACTTAAAATACGCTCCACTTTAATTTTATTCAAATATTGCTCCATACCTTTTACCAATCCATAGAAAGCTACTTCGGCAGTATTAGGTATGTAAGAGAATATTGTATTTTTTAAATCATTCTCAATGCGCTCCAACACAATTTTACTTAAGTGATTGCCCAATGCAATTCTTTCTCTATAAATTTTTTCATCACTTCCTCTAGAAAAATAAATACGTTCAAATGAACAAGCACGTCTTTCTTTGGGTTCAATAATCTGTTCTATGCTATATTTTCCTTCGTCATCTACAAGCAAAGCTTGTCCTGGCATTAATTCTAATACTTCGTTTTCAGCAACATTAAAAGTTGTTCTAATAGCAGCTCTTTCACTTGCTGCAACAATTACTTCGTCATCTATATAATAATAGGCTGGTCTAATACCATTAGCATCTCTAAGTATAAAGCTATGTCCATTGCCTACTAAACCACCAACGGTAAATCCTCCATCAAATAAAGGAACTGCTTTTCTTAAAACATCGGCGATATTGGGATTATTGGGATTGATTGATTCTTCATTGGTTAAGAAATGATGAATCACTTCCATCATCGCTGCTAAATCACTTTGTTTTTCAAAAGGACCCGGATCCATTTTAATATGCTCAAATAATTCGTCTGTATTGACCAAGTTAAAATTACCTGCTAGTGCTAAATTTTTACCAGGCACTAAATTGCGCTTAATAAAGGGATGGCAGAATTCAACATTGTTCTTGCCTTGTGTGCCATAGCGTAAATGACCTAATAAAATTTCTCCCATAAAAGGCAAATGCCCTTTCATTAAGCCTGGATGTTTTGAGATATCAGGTTGAAATTTTTCAAGCTCTTGAATTTCTAGCCCAATTTTATAAAATAAATCGGCAATAGGTTGTTGTGCATTGCTGCGCAATCTATATAAGAAAGGATTCCCTGGTTCAATGTTTAATTTAAGTGTAGCCAAACCCGCACCATCCTGTCCGCGATTGTGCTGTTTTTCCATCAAAAGGTATAATTTATTTAATCCGTAGGTAACCGACCCTCTTTTTTGAAGATAATAAGAAAGAGGCTTTCTAAGTCGAATATAGGCTAGCCCACACTCGTGTTTGATTTCGTCGCTCATGATGGAGTTTAAGGAGCCCCAAATTTACAATAGTTAGCTATTGTATACTAGTAAAAAAGTAAAATAATTTACTAAGCCCCAGGAATAAAATGAGGAATTTCTATAAGAAGCAGATCAGACCCTGCGGAAGCGTCAATTTGAACGGCTTCTGCCCCTGAAATCCCTACAGCATCTCTTCTGCCTAAAGCTTGTCCGCCAATGGTGCAATTGCCCTCAATACACATAGCAAAAAGGCCTTGACCCTTTGTGTGCATGGCGTAGCTAGTAGAAAAAGGTTTGATAAAATGCCCTAATGAAAGCCAAGCATCTTGATTGATAAATAAGGTATGTGGGTCATTGGGAGAAACCACGGTAAGTAGTTGATCCACTCTATCTTGGGGAAGAAATGATTTTTGATCATAACGAGGGGTAATATTTCGCTCTTTAGGAAAAATCCATATTTGAAATAATTCCACCCTTTTATCTTTGTTAGGATTCACCTCACTATGCTGAATACCACTTCCAGCGCTCATTATTTGAACATCATGTTCCTTTATAATACAATCCCTCCCCGTGCTGTCTCGGTGGTGTAAATCGCCAAACAAGGGAATAGTAATAATTTCCATATTATCATGCGGATGCGTTCCAAAACCCATTCCAGCATCAATTTTGTCATCATTTAAAACACGTAGTGCGCCAAAATGTATTTTGGTAGGATCATGATATTGTCCAAAACTAAAACTATGATAAGTGTCTAGCCAATCAAATTGTACATGGCCTCTTTCGTTACTAGGATAAAAAATGGATTGCATTTTTACTAAAGATAAATAAGGTTCAAATTAAAATGCCTTTTCTTTTACAATTAGATTGGCCACTTTTGTCCAATCTGTTAATTCAGCACAGCCTTGAAAAGTATCGTCAACAAAAACGTAGTAATTAGGAATATGCTCTTTAAACCACGCTTGCATAGACTTTGCCTTTTTCTCTTCAAGTGCTCTTTGTGCAACTTTATTGTAATCTTCTTTTAAATTTTCTTTATGTGGCGTAGTGCGTTCTTTGAAGTATACTAGTCTTAATGTTTTTCTACCACGATCATCTAAATATATTTGAGGTGCAGAAATATCACCTGGATTCAAGTTTTTAATTAACATTACCATATCCTTATCTAGCTGATCAATATTTACATATGTAGAGCCATCGCGCGCTGTAATGGCGCCCCCACTGAATTTACTACCATCATCATCACTAAATTTATTAACCGCTTCGCCGAAACTAAGTCTATTGGAAACAATTTCTTTTTTAATGCTATCTAAAAATAATTTTGTCTCATTAATTTCGTCATTGGTAATAGGAGGAATACGTAAGATATGCTTTACCACTGCATCATCACCAGATCTAGAAATAAGTTGAATAATATGGTATCCAAATTTAGATTTAATAGGTGCAGAAATTTGCCCTTCTTTTAAACGGAAAGAACCCGCCATAAATGCTGGATCAAAATTTTTCTCGTTACGATTTAAATTAAAAACACCTAGGTTATCTTTCGCACTTGGATCTTCAGAATAGATCTTCACTAACTGATCAAATTTATTAGCCCCAGATTCAACTTGTTTTCGATATTCTAGCATTTGCTTAATTACATACTCTTCTACATCTCTATTGGCTTTAGGGTGCATCACCAATTCAATAACCTGTACTTCACTTTCATATAAAGGCAAGCTATCCAACGGTATTTTATTGTAATAATTTTTTACTTCCGTAGGTGTAATCTTAATTTTTTCAACAATTTTAGCCTCCATTTCATCGCCTAGTTTCTGCTCTTTAATTAAAATTCTAAAATCTTCTTTTAATTGAAAAACAGTTCGGCCTGCTATTTCTTCTAATACTTCTTTAGAACCAAATTGTTGAATAAAATTACGGATGCGGCTTTCCATTGCTACTTCTACTTCATCCTCTGTAACATTGATAGAATCTTTCTGTGCTTGTAAAACTAAAGCCTTCAGAATTAATTGTTTTTCTAAAATCTGACACTCACTGGGAATGAACATATTTTCTTGTCCTTGCGCCTGGCGCTTGTAATCAATAATTGCATTTTCAACATCCGATTTTAAAATAAACTTATCGCCCACAGTAGCAATAATCTTATCGGCTAGTACCTTTTTTACTTGCGCATTCGCTAAAAATGAAATGGACAAGAAAAATAAAGAAAATGTAACGCTAATTAATTTCATCAATTTTTTATTATTTGGTAAAGTTCTGCTGCTTGAGTGATTTTCCCAAACCTCAAATCTTAATTTTTTTATAAAGTACGTTTTACTTCTTCTTCCTCAAAGGCTTCCACAATATCGCCTACCTTAAGGTCAATAAAGTTTTTAATAGTTAACCCACATTCCATATTAGAAACGACATCTTTTACATCGTCCTTGAAACGTTTCAAGCTACCTAATTCAGCACTTTGACCTTCCCCTTTAGGATATTCAACAATACCATCACGAATAATTCTAATCTTACTATTTCTACTCAATTTGCCATCTAACACAAAACAACCTGCGACAGTCGCCTTGTCAAATTTGTACACTTCTCTTACTTCAACGTTGGCAACAATTTTCTCTTGAATCTTCGGCTCCAACATACCTTCCATCGCGCTCTTAATCTCATCAATAGCGTTGTAGATAATGGAGTATAATTTTATTTCCACACCTTCTGTTTCTGCCAATTTATTGGCTTGCATAGAAGGTCTCACATTAAATCCAATGATAATGGCATCAGAAGCTGCAGAAAGTAAAACGTCAGATTCAGAAATTTGACCCACCCCCTTTAAGATAACTCTAATGGCAATTTCTTCAGTAGATAATTTTTGTAAAGAATCACTTAAGGCTTCTACAGAACCATCCACATCACCTTTAATAATGATATTTAATTCTTTAAAGTTTCCTAAAGCTAAACGACGACCAATTTCATCTAATGTAATATGTTTTCTAGTTCTTAATCCTTGCTCTCTTAATAATTGAGCACGTTTAGTAGCTAATTCTTTTGCTTCTGCTTCATCATCAAATACTTTAAACTTCTCACCCGCTTGCGGAGCACCATTTAATCCAAGTATCACTACCGGTGTAGAAGGAGGAGCTACTTCGATACGTTGATTACGCTCGTTAAACATCGCTTTCACTCTACCATAATATTGACCAGATAAAATTAAATCGCCTTGACGTAAAGTTCCATTTTGTACCAATATAGTAGCAACATATCCACGACCTTTATCTAAAGACGCTTCAATAATACTTCCAGAACCTTCTCTATTTGGATTTGCTTTTAGATCTAATAAATCAGATTCTAAAATAACTTTCTCTAATAAAGCATCTACATTCAAACCTTGTTTAGCAGATAACTCTTGGTTTTGGAATTTACCTCCCCAAGCTTCTACTAAAATATTCATTTGAGACAATTGCTCGTAAATTTTCTGCGCGTTCGCACCATCTTTATCTATTTTGTTCACTGCAAAAATCATAGGCACATTTGCAGCTTGTGCGTGACTAATGGCTTCCTTCGTTTGAGGCATCACTGCATCATCTGCTGCCACTACAATAATAGCAATGTCGGTAACTTTCGCACCACGAGCACGCATGGCTGTAAAGGCTTCGTGACCTGGTGTATCTAAGAAAGTAATGGCTTTACCATTTGGCAAAGTCACTTCATACGCACCAATATGTTGTGTAATTCCTCCTGCCTCCCCTGCAACAACATTGGCATTACGGATATAATCTAGTAAGGATGTTTTACCATGGTCAACGTGACCCATAATGGTAACAATTGGAGGACGCTCCACTAAATTTGCTAAATCATCTGCTTCTTCTTCTTCATCCATTTCCTCCACATCTTCTAATCCAACAAATTCAACTTCAAATCCAAATTCACTGGCCACCAATTCTATAACCTCTGCATCTAAACGTTGGTTAATAGAAACCATGATACCCAAGTTCATACACTTGCTTATAATATCTGCAAAACTTACATCCATCAAACTAGATAACTCACTAACTGTTACAAACTCGGTAACTTGTAATTTATTATCTGTTACTTCATTGGTTTCATTTTCTGCAGCTTCATCTCTTTTAGCACGTCTATATTTAGATTTCAAACTTTTTCCTCTTCCACCTGCGCCAGCTAATTTCGCTTGCGTTTCTTTAATCTTATCTTGAATTGCTTTTTGACCAATTTCTTTTTGCTCAGCTGTTTGAGGTGCATTTCTGTTTCCACCACGAGCACCACCTGGTCTTTGACCACCGCCTTGGCCTTGATAACCGCCGCCTGGTCTTTGACCACCGCCTTGTCCTTGATAGCCGCCACCTGGTCTTTGACCACCGCCTTGATTTCCACCACCACCTTGTTGAGGTTGGTTTGGATTTCCACCCTGAGAAGGAATACGTTTACGTTTACGTTTTTCCTCTTGACTCATTGGCTTAGGACGTGTATCACTATTAATAGGTAAATCAATTTTACCCATTACTTTAGGACCTTCTAATTTTTTGGTGGCAATATTTTCAATCTTTCCGTGCACATTTTCAGGTGCAATAGAATGATCTACTGGCGCTCGTTTTGTTTTACTTGTTTCATCAGCGGCACTCGCAATACCATCCGCTTTTTTTGCAGATTTTTTTGCTGGTGTTTCTTTCGCTGCAGCTTCTTTCGCTGGCTTTGCTGCTGGCTCTTCCACTTTTTTAGCCGACTTTTTAGGTCTTGTAGAAGAGTCTATTAAGGATAAATCAATCTTGTCAATTACTTTAGGTGATTCAACTTCAGGTGCTTCCATTTTAACACTAGCAGGCTTCTCGACTTCTTTTACTTCGGCCTTTACCGCTTTAGGCTTAACTTCTTCTTTTACTTCAACCTTAGCAGGCTTCTCAGCTTCCACTTCCGCCACAACAGGTTTTTTAACCTTGTCTTTATCGGCCACAGCATTTTTTGGAAGCTCCACATGGTCTGCTTTATTTCTAGCTACTTTATCGCTTTGAAATTCAGCTTGTAGAGAATAATACTGATCCTCAGTTAATTTAGCAGTAGGCTTTAGGTCATCTTTCGGAAAACCTTTTTTTACTAAGAATTCAATCAAGGTATCTTGACCGATGTTGAACTCTTTAGCAGCTGCTAACAATCTTGGTAGTTTCAATTCTGACATTCTGTTGTTTTTTGCTCCCGATAAATCAAATACTGATTTCTGGGAACGATTCACCTAATACAAATATACTTTCAAAACCCAAAGGTTTATTCACCTTTATCAAATTCTTCTTGTAAGATTCGACGCACATCTGCAATCGTTTCTTTTTCTAAATCGGTTCTTTTTTCTAATTCTTCAGCACCTAAATTCAATACGCTTCTTGCCGTATCACAACCCACACGCTTGAATTCGTCAATGATCCATGTTTCAATTTCATCGGTAAATTCATCTAAGTCAATATCAAATTCATCAACGATTTCTTCATCTTCACGGTATACATCTAATTCATACCCAGTTAATTCAGAAGCCAACTTAATATTTACTCCTCTGCGACCAATAGCCAATGAAACTTGATCTGCTTTTAAATACACTTCAACGTGCATTTTTTCAGTATCAATATTCATGTAACTAATTTTTGAAGGCGTTAAGGAACGTTGAATTAATAATTGCGTATTGGTAGTGAAATTAATAACATCAATATTTTCATTTTTCAATTCTCTAACAATACCATGAATACGAGAACCTTTCATACCCACACAAGCACCTACTGGATCGATACGATCGTCGAAAGATTCAACTGCCACTTTAGCGCGCTCACCTGGCTCACGTACAATTTTCTTAATGGTAATTAAACCATCAAATATTTCAGGTACTTCTATTTCTAATAATTTTGCTAAGAATAAAGGACTTGTTCTAGATAAGATAATAACTGGTGAATTATTTTTCATATCCACTCTCGCAATAACCGCTCTAATGTTTTCTCCTTTTTTAAAGAAATCTTGAGGTATTTGCTCCGACTTTGGAAGAATTAATTCATTACCTTCTTCATCTAGTAATAAAACTTCTTTTTTCCATACTTGATAAATTTCAGCGTTCATGATATCACCAATTCTATCAGAATATTTCTTTACTAAAGCATTTTTCTTCAAGTCATTGATACGAGAAGCTAATGTTTGCTTAGCCGCTAGGATGGCTCTTCTACCGAAATCCAAGATGTCAACTTCTTCTAATAAATCTTCCCCCACTTCATAATCGGGTTGAATTTTAATAGCCTCAGAATAAGACACTTCTTCTAATGGATTATCTACATCATCATCATCTCTAATTTGACGACGACGAATAATTTCTAAGTCACCTTTTTCAGCGTTTACGATAACGTCAAAGTTTTCATCACTACCATATTTTTTTCTCAATAAGGTTTTGAAAACGTCTTCTACAACTTTCATCATCGTAGGACGATCAATGCTTTCTGCGTCTTTAAACTCCTGAAAGGCTTCAATTAAATTTATACTTGCCATAACATAATTTTTTTTCAAGCTTTTTGCTTGATGATTTGTTTGTTAAAATTGAACTTGTACTATTGTTGTTTTTATTTGTTCAAAAGGAATTAATAATGCTTGCACTAGTGCTTTTTTACCTTTCCCTTCTGTCCACTCTATTAATATGTCTTTATCTGTTACTGTTTTTAAAATGCCCTCTTTAATGGTTTCGTCCAAAAAAGTTACTTCTACTTTGCGCCCAACATTCTTTACATACTGACGATTCAACACTAATGGCTCATCAATACCTGGCGAAGAAACTTCTAAGGAAAAATCGCCTTCTGGAAACCAAGCCGCTTCTTCCATAATGCGGTATAATTTCTTGTTGATAAAAGTGCACTTTTCAATAGGCAAGCCTTGGTCGCCATCCAAGAAAATCTTAATATTATTCCCAGTCTTGACTTTCACCGAAACGCAGAAATAACTAGGCTCCTCTTTAAGGAGTTGCTCCAAAATTGGATTTACTAAGGCTATAATCTCGTTTGCTTGCATACTTAAAAAAGAAGAAGGGAACGATTTCGTTCCCTTCACATTTTCTTCTATTCTACGCCAAAGGTAATAAAACAGGATGAAATATCCCAAAAATATTGGCAAGCCCCTTATTTTTGCAGTATGATGAAGCTAATTTTATATGGGATGTTGATTTACTTTTTGTACAAAGTAATATTCCAGGTGGTGGTTCCCGTAAGTAAGGGAGTGAAGTCGGTTAGGCAAAATATGGAGAAAATGCAAAAGCAACAGGCGGAAGCAGTTAGGAATGCTCATAATACCCAAAGCACCACAGCAAACGCATCGCATAAAGAAGCCCCGGTTGAAGCAGAATACATTGAATTTGAGGAAGTTAAGAAGAAGTAAGCCTGCTAGTTAGCCCTATAAATAGGCAGCAATATCGTTTTCCACCCTCATACCTTCTTTTAAATGAAGCACTTGCAGGCCTACAGAGGCGGCAGCGATAATATTGGGCTCATTATCATCAATAAATAGGGTTTCTCCTGCCAAAAACCCCTCTTTCTCAATTATATAAGTAAAAGATGCTGGATCAGGTTTTCGCATACCCATTTCATGAGAATAATAGGGCGTCTTAAAAAGAGATACAAAAGAATAACTAGCCACCTCTTTTTCAAATTCAGCAATAAAATGATCATGGTGAATTTGATTGGTATTGGAATATAAAAAAGTATTGTACTGCGCATTGTTGTCCTTAATCCATTGAATGCTATTTTTTCTAAACCCTACTAATAAGGCGTTCCATGCATATTTTATTTGATCATTGGTTAAAGGCAAATTAGACAAGGCTCTTACGCCATCATAAAATGCTTGCTCATTTACAAAACCCATTTCCAGGTCTAAAAATAATTTATGAGATTTATTTAAAGTAAAATGTTGATCAAAGCCTTCGATGCCAATTGACGCAAAAGCAGTATTCATTTTTTTAAAATCGATATCATACAAGACATTGCCTAAATCAAATAATAAATTTTTTATAGCAGCCATTAGTTTTGTATTTTTTGAAATAAATAGTTGAATGAAGGTAAAGAAACATTTTAATTAATTGTACATTTGAAAGATGAAACAAAGCCTTGCTCATATAGCACTTGTAGTAAGAGATTACGACGAAGCCATTGCTTATTATACCCATATTTTAGGTTTTACATTAATCGAAGACACTGTATTGTCTGAAACTAAAAGATGGGTTATGGTGCAACCTAATGGAGCAGAAAATGGCTGCATGTTATTACTTGCAAAAGCAGCCACACCAGAACAAGAAAAATTTATAGGCTATCAAACAGGAGGTCGTGTATTTTTATTTTTGCATACCGACAACTTCGAAAGAGATTATCAAAATTATATTTCCAAAGGCATTGAGTTTACGATTCCTCCGCATGTGGAAGAGTATGGAACAGTTGCCGTATTTAAAGATATCTATGGAAATTTATGGGACTTAATTGAACCTTCGAAAAAATAAGTATTCGAAATAAATATTTATAGCTCCAGCTTATTCATTGAATATAGTAACCTAACTTATTACGCTACCTTATAATTAGATTTACTAAGGTCTTTTCATCGCAGCGGCCATATGTTTGCAAGCTGCATCCCCTTTGCTTAGTTCCGCATGAATATTGGCTTTAGAAGCCTCATCCCTATTTTGACTTAATTTAAAAACATGCTGTAAATCATAAACAATAATATCAAAAGAATAAATGGCTTTCATATTTTGTTCCATGTATTCGGATGATAAATTTTTTACTTGCGTTGGGCTGTTGGGGTCTTTTTCAAAATGTAACGTAAGCTGCTCTAGTAAATGATATAAATGTTTTTCATCTTTAATTTCTAAATTTCCTTTTGCCTGCACCGATTGGTAATTCCATGTACTTCCCATATTTTTAGTGGTATACCAATTCGCACTTACGAAAGCAGAAGGGCCAGAAAAAATAACCAATACTTTATTATTATTTTCAAATGCATTCGTATGTTCTTGCTTGCGCATCACATGGCCACTAATAATTATTTTATCCTCTTCTATTTTTAATAAAACAGGGACTTGTGTTGCCACAGGAAAACCATCTTTGTCCACACCACAAATAGTTACAAAAGGATGGGCTTTCATAAAATCCAACACTTCCTGATGATCATTGGCTTTAAAATGAGGAATATTATACATGTTGTAATATTTATTTTCTTACTTAATTTATTATGCTTAAAGAGGTAGCTCGGTAGTGATTTTAATTTCATCCATTACGAATAAGCTATTAATATGCGCCACCATGGGAAGCACCGCTAATCGTTCTTGATAAAATTTATTATAAGACTCTACATCCTTAGTAACTAATTTTAAATAATAATCAAAACTACCCGATACTAAACTACAAGAAATAATTTCTGGAAACTGGGCAATTGTTTTTTCAAATTCAGAAAAATGAGAACGCGTTTGTTTGTCTAAAGTCACCTGGCAATGCACCACTAATCCGAGGTCTAATTTTTTCCTATCAAGTAAGGTTACATAATTTAAAATATAGCCTTCTGCTTCCAATCTTTTAATACGATCATGGGTGGGACTTAAGGATAAATTAATGGCTGCACTAATGTCTTTTAGTTTTGCCAATGCATCCTTTTGTAGGATTTTTAAAATGGATTGATCAATGGGGTCAAGTGCCATAGAGAAATAATTTCTGTTTTTGCTTAGTTTTCTAGTATAAAGAACGTTATTTTTTGTTATTTAACCAAAATAACAAGATATTTTACTGAATTAATCTATAACTAGATGAATATTTTCTTTTAATCGATATTTGTACAGAAATAAAAACAAAATATCATGGTTATTGGAGTTCCAAAAGAAATTAAGATTCAGGAATATAGAGTGGGTTTAACACCAGAAGGTGTGGATGCACTTTCAAGACAAGGTCATACCGTAAATGTAGAAACGAGTGCAGGTCTTGGCTCTGGATTTTCAGACGAGGCATATATTAAAGCAGGAGCAAAAATTTTGCCAACTGCAAAAGAAGTATATGCAATTGCTGAAATGATTATTAAAGTAAAAGAACCATTAGCCGTTGAATTTCCATTAATCAAAGCTGGGCAAATTTTATTTACTTATTTCCATTTTGCAGCATCAAAAGAATTAACCGATGCCATGATGAAATCAGCTGCAGTATGTATTGCATACGAAACAGTTGAATTACCTGATGGTTCATTGCCCTTATTAGTGCCTATGTCGGAAGTGGCAGGAAGAATGGCGGTGAATGTGGGTGCTTATTATTTAGGCAAACCATTTGGTGGAAAAGGAAAATTATTAGGTGGCGTACCAGGTGTAAAGCCAGCCGAAGTTTTAATAATTGGTGGCGGTATTGTAGGAACGCAAGCCGCTAAAATGGCTGCAGGTTTAGGAGCGAATGTTACCATCATGGATACGAACTTAACAAGATTAAGATATTTATCGGATGTAATGCCAGCGAATGTTGTTACGCAATATTCAACCTTAATGGCTATCCAAGAAAAATTACCAACTGTTGATTTAGTAATAGGTGCTGTGTTATTACATGGCGCGAAGGCACCGCATTTAATTAAGAAAGCCGACCTAGCTTTAATGGAAGCTGGCACAGTTGTAGTGGATGTTGCAGTAGATCAAGGAGGATGTATTGAAACTTGTAAACCCACTACGCATGAAAATCCGGTATACATGGAGCAAAATATTTTGCATTACTGTGTTGCCAATATGCCAGGTGCCGTTCCACAAACATCTACGCGTGCTTTAACACAAGCCACTTTACCTTATGCCATTGCTATTGCCAATAAAGGATGGGAAAAAGCCTGTGTTGATAATGCAGCTTTAGCAAAAGGATTAAATATAAAAGCTGGAAAAATTTTACATAAAGGCGTAGCAGACGCTTATAACGCATAGTATTCGAATGGGTTTGATGAATTAAAGCCTGGTCCTTCAAAAGACTGGGCTTTTTTATGTGTGATATCATTTTTATAGGTGTGCAAAGTCACTTCAAAATGTTGTAAAATGAAGTAATTTTGTATTATAAAAGAATAAGTAATATTTCAAGTAAAATACTATGAAAACAGAATTAGAATTAAAAGAAATCGTAAAAGCAAAATACAGTGAGATTGCTTTACAAGACAAAGAGACCAATATGTCATCTTGTTGTGGCGCCGGTGGTTGCAGTACCGAAATTTACAATATCATGTCTGATGATTACACCCAGCTCCCGGGTTATGTAGAAGGCGCTGATTTAGGCTTAGGCTGTGGATTACCTACCGAGTTTGCAAAAATAAAAGAAGGAGATGTGGTAGTTGATTTAGGATCGGGTGCAGGCAATGATTGTTTTGTTGCTAGAAGAAGTACAGGGGCTACTGGTAAAGTTATTGGAATTGATTTTACGCCAGCGATGATTGAAAAGGCAAGAGCCAATGCAGAAAAAATGGGCTACCATAATGTTGAATTTAGACAAGGCGATATAGAGCATATGCCTATTACTTCTAATATTGCAGATGTCGTAGTAAGCAATTGTGTATTAAACTTAGTGCCCAATAAAAATGCTGTTATTCAAGATATATTTAGAGTCTTAAAACCAGGCGGGCATTTTAGCATTTCAGATGTAGTATTGGTAGGTGCCTTACCTGAAGGTTTAAGAAGCGCTGCTGAAATGTATGCAGGTTGTGTATCTGGTGCCATTCAAAAACAAGTGTATATGGAATTAATACATGCGAATGGTTTTGAGAATGTAGTGGTACAAAAAGAAAAAGCTATTATTATCCCTGACGATATTTTAGTGAACTATTTAAACCCAAAAGAAATTGCTGCTTTTAAAGCTTCTCAAATGGGTATTTTTTCAGTAACTGTATTTGCACAAAAACCAAAAGCCGCCTGTGTACCTGGAGCGGGATGTTGCTAAACTATAAGTTTTAATCAAACTTTATTGTATAAACTCAATCTAAAAAACTGAGAGTGATATGAAAAATATTTTAGTGTTATGTACAGGCAATAGTTGCAGAAGCCAAATTGCGCATGGATTTTTAGCCTCAATGACGGTAGGCAAAGCCAATGTATATTCGGCTGGTGTGGAAACACATGGCGTAAATCCAAAAGCCATTGCTATTATGAAGGAAATAGGTATTGACATTTCGAAACATACTTCTAATAATATCACCGAGTATTTTGGGGTAGAATTTGATTATGTGATTACCGTATGTGATAATGCTAAAGAGCGTTGCCCTTATTTTCCTACCAAGGCAGTTAAGCTACATTATAATTTCCCCGACCCTGCCAAGGCTGTTGGTACAGAGGATGAAATAAATGAGCAGTTTAGGGCAGTAAGATCATTAATTGAAGATTACTGCGAAAAATTTGTGGAAGAATATATTTAATTATTCTTTGCGCCATTATCTATCCAACATAAAATGGCATTTTTATCGGCTACTGCTAAAGTCTTTCCTTTAGGCATTCTGCCTGTTGAAATAGAAGCCCTAATTTGACTTGCATTATCATGTACTACCTGAAAATTATTTAATTCCGCTGCATTAGGCCCGTCATGACAACCACTTGTATTACAAGTACTATTAAATAGTGGCAGTATGGTTTTACTAAAACTTGTATTCGCATCACAAGTAGCCGCCACAGGCGTATCGGTTGCTGCATTTTTGGAGCAAGCAACTACAACAATCATAAATGTAAGTATCAATAAATAAACTTGATAAAATTTAATTTTCATAACGATATAATTTGAATTCAAAAAAAAGCGTCCCGAAATTACGGGACGCTTTTGTATATATCTAACAATTTTTTAAATACTAGCTTATTTCCATATTGTCCAACCTTTCCACCAAGTTTGGTTAGGACCAGAAGTAGCTACTGCACCTCTGAAAGTTGCTGTTTTATCGAAGAAAGCATTTTGCAATTTAGAGTCAGAGAAATCTCCATTGATTTTATAGTCTAATGAAGTATTCAAACCTAAGATACCATAAGTAGCACTTAAGCTTCCAGATGTTGCAGGACCTGCACTTGCATAAGGAGTAAAGTCGGGATTAGTATAGTTAAACGGTTGAATTAACTTTAAAATATTTGCATCTGCAGAACTTAAAATAGTATTATTATAAGAAGCAGTAGAGAATAAAGCTAAAAGATCAGCATCTGTTTTGTTTGTTGTAGCACCTGATTTTCCAACATATAATAAATCAACTGTATTACCTGCTAATGTTACATTCTTTAATCTTATTACGCTATCTACTAAATTCTTATAAGTAGAACCATTTGTAGTTACTTTAGACTCATCTATTGTAATACCTCTTGGCCATCCTGCAAAAATTGAATTTTGTATAGAGATGCCAGAGTTTCTTCTAATTTGAGCACCTGCATAGAATAAGTTATTTCCTTTACCATAAACTGGATGAATTCTTGGTCCAATAGCTGTCATATTAGAGAATACAGCTGTTGTTTTTGGAGTGAAATCAGCACCATTACCATCATTATCTGATTCAAATGCTTCTGAGTTAGAAATATCTGCAATAACTGAATCTCTTAAAGCAATACCAAATTGTACATTTCCAGAAAATCCAAAGTCAGTATCAAAATCGTCATCTTGTGTTTTATAAGCAATCAAATACTTACAGTTTACTGTACCACCAAACCACTCGTAAGCATCATCTTTTGCATAAATAACTTGAATATGGTCAATAGTTGTACCATTACCCACACCAGCCATTGTTAAACTATTCAACTCATTATCTGGTTGGTAAGCATATCCTGCATATTCAATTCTTACATATTGTAAAATACCGCTATTATCAGCATCATTTGCAGTAGGAAAATCTGGATCACCAGAACCAGCTAAACCATAACCAACTTGTGTATCATTCACGCCACCTTCAACAGAAGTTAAACCTTTATAAGAAGTTCCTTTCCAAGTTGTAGATTGATTTACAGTTGCAGAACCTAATAATACGATTCCTCCCCAGTCACCAGACTGTGGATTCGCTGAAGAAGAAGTAAACACGATAGGTTTATCAGCAGTACCTTTTGCTACTAATTTTGCACCACGGCAAATAACCAAGGCAGCAACATCTGTACCAGATTTACCTTGTACTTTTGCACCTGCTTCTACTGTAACTGTAACACCTTTTGTTACATATACAAGACCTGAAAGATAGTTTACATCTTTTGCAAGTAAAGTAGTGTCTTTTGTTATTTTACCTGATAATGTGATGGTATTTGATACCACACCTACAGGAGCAACTTCCTTCGTAACGACGAAGATTTCTTTTTCACCGTCCATTTCAATCTTTCTACAACCAGTAACGGCTAAAAAAGCAAGAGATAAATAAAATAATTGTTTCATTGTTTTTGTATTTAAAAAAAGTTTTTGATTTAGTTTATTATAAAGAGTAATTAAGTGTAATGCCATATGTGGTTCCAAATTTTCTAGCTAAACGAAGCCCGTCTGTAGATTTGTTATAATCTGTATTGCTTGTATTATTTTGATAGAAAATTTGTCTTTGATTTAATAAATCAGAAATAGTAAATTTAATTTCCGCTTTATTGTTAGAGAACTTCTTACTTATTTGGAAATCCACTAAAGCTCTTGGATTTTCATATACATCTGGAGAACCAGCTCCTGCTTGAATGTCACCCACTAGGTAAATACGCTTACCTACTTGGTTAACTAATGCCGTCATGTTAAAGCCTTTTTCTACTACATCATACAATAAACCTGCGTTAATTAAGTAAGGCGATTGCCCTTGTAAAGATCTTGACACTCCAATGTTGGCATCTTCCACTTTAGAGTTAATATAAGATGCATTGGCTTGTAAAGTAAAACGTTTTGTCATTTTTTTACGCCCTTCCATTTCTACACCAAATGCTGTTGCTTTGGCTGCATTTTGGAAAGAAAATAAACTAGATCCCCCAGAACCTTCTTGGTAGATACTTTCAATTGGATTATCAAAATTCTTATAAAATACGCCAAAGGTGAATATTTCTCCAGCAGAGGGATACAACTCATATCTTAAATCGGTATTGGTAATTTTTGTACGCTTTAACGTTGGATTACCAGAAACAGAAGCATTTAATTCAAAATCATAAATACTTAAAGCAGATAATTCTCTTAACTCAGGTCTGATGACTGTTTGAGAAGCAGTGATTCTTAAATTAGCTTTGTCTGCTACCTTAATTGTTGCGTTCACGCCTGGCAAGTAATCAGTTACTTGAGAATAAGTATGTCTAGGATCCCATTTCTTAACAGAGCCCACTAATTGATCAAAATTTTCTACTCTTAAACCCCACACTACTCTTAACGCATCTGATAATTTATTGTCAAATTGTAAATAACCAGCATTTAAAATAGTGTTGGCTAAATATCTAAAGTTTCTATTTTGAATAGAGTTAAAAGCAAATTTATTATCATACCCGTTACCATAGTTTGCAGGCACAAAAGCCGATTCAGCTGGCAGTAATCTTAATGCAAGATTATCAATAGGCATGGTAATAGCAAATAATTGCGCATCATACAAACGGTCTTTCACTTGAATCATATAACCAGCTTTGACAGTATTTTGTTGGCTTAGCTTGAAAGTTAAATCGCCACCACCTGTATAAATATAATCAGATAAAGTTTTGAATACGCGACTTCCAGATTGTTGAGATAATGTGTTTGAAATATTTAAAACATAAGGATCATTTCCTGTTATGTTCTTTGTATATAATATTCTTCTTTGATCAGGTGTATATCCATCTAATATATTGAAAGCACCATACCAATTGAATTTTAATTTTTGAGATAAGCTATGTTCACCATTTAATTGGTTGGTAAAAAATACATTTTGATCAAACATGAACTCATTTCCCTTTACCAATTGTTGTCTATCATAAATTGTACCTGCTCTTTGTGTAAAAGCATTAGTTGTTTTAACATTCACAATAGCTTTGTAGCTTATTTTATTTAATGGATTCAAGTAGATGGACAAGCCAGCTATTGCACCCATATTAATATCATTCATGTACTTGCTATCCTTTAATTCAACATAAGGAGAGAAGCCTACATTAGATAATTGATTTTGATTGTTTGTATTATCTTGAAAACGATATGCATTTGCATAGCTGATACCAATGGTACCGCCAATTTTCTTGCCCCATAAGGTTCCTGCAAAGCCACCATTCATT
>CAINWZ010000068.1 GCA_903854725.1 uncultured Bacteroidota bacterium | reverse complement strand
TTGAATATCACGGTATAAAGTTTTTAAACTTTTTTCGGTTTTATGAATTTCAACTTGATGTTCTCTTATATTTTCTGCAAAGAATCCCAGCGTCACTGCTGTAAAAAGCAGGATGAATTCAATGATATACTCAGACCATTTCTTTTTATGACTTGGGTGGTGTGGGTGATGAACTTCCATATGAAAATTTTAATATTGAAATTAGTTAATGTTTAACATTTTTTTCAATCAATTTTATTAATTCTTCGTTATTTTTTTTCACATTCATAAGAATGCCATGATAATCAATATATCTTGATAAATAAGTGGATGTATTTTTTACAAAAGCGTCTGATGTTAGTATTTTTTTTGATGATTCTACATTCATTAAAAATCGTCGGTATTCGTCAGGATTTTTATACTCATTTTCATATTGATCATATTCATTCTTCAAATAATTTCTAAGTTGAGTTGCTTGATTGTAAAATAAATAATTATCAAAGTAATTAATACCAACATCGTCAAATAGTTTATTGTTATCATTAATTTTTTTAAAAATAACCTCATAATAATAAGACAAGCCCGATTTTAAATCTTTATTTATCACATAACTTAACAAACCACTGGATTGCATATTTTTAAAAGTGGTGTTATTAATAAAAAGTGTCGTATAGCTAGGAATTCTTCGAATATTATATAAACTATCTATCAATACAGGTTCTGTAATTTGGTGTTTCTGATATTGATATAAAAAGTGAGATAGTTTAATTAAATTTGGCATTGCTTCTCCTTCACTAAATATAGTTTCAATTTTAGCATTATCTTGTTTTAAGTCAATAATAATAGCTTCGTAATTTTCCTGCATACGATGCTCTATTATAGTATGTTCTCTAAGATTTTCAGCAAAAAATCCCAATGTTACCGCAGCAAATAACATTACAAACTCAATAATGTATTCAGCCCATTTCTTTTTATGTGTAGGATGGTGTGGATGATGTACTTCCATAATTTTAATTTATTAACGAGTTGTTTTCTTCTAAATATTTTCTTACTAAAACCATCAATTTATTACATTTATTTTGTGTTGGTAAAATATAATTCATATCTGTTGATTCTCTAATAGTTCTAAGCATACCTAGTACTGATAAATAATTATTCCAATCAAAAGTATTTTCATTAACAATATGTAATCTGTCCGGAACTTTAATATTTGTAACTATTTTATTATTTAATATATTGAAGTTACTATTACCTATTTTTTGAAAATATTTATACTCAAATCTTGTAGTTGTTATTGGGTCAATCATTCTATCTATAAAGCTAAATTCTCGCTGTTCTCTTAGTTTTAAACCACTTTCATCACCTGAATAACTCTGTATTAATTGTTTTAACTCATTGTCTTCAATAAAATTTAAAGCACCTGAACTTTTAATTTGGTCTAATGCCATTGTATTCATTATAGGTAGCATTCTCAAAGAGATGTCGGAATGGGCTGCATAAACAGTAGGGATTTCATTCTTTATTTTATTCTCATCAAATAAATTACTAATTACTACAAAACATGAATCTTGAAAATTTCTGTTTTTAATACTCCGTTCATAGTTAATAGAATCCTCTTTCAAATCTTTATATAAATTTTGAACACTAATAATTCCTTTATGTTTATTGACATAATGTTCTCTAACATTTTCTGCTGCATATCCCAGAGTGACTGCTACAAAAATCATTAAGCCTTCAATTATATATTCCTTCCAAGGTTTAGCATGAGTAGGAATGTGAGGGTGGTGATGTACTTCCATATTAATATTCTTTTTTTAGTAATTCTTCGATTAGTTTTTTATTTACTTTTTGAAATCTGTTTATAACAAATAAATAATAGTCACATCTTGCTTCAAATTTATTGGTATATACACGAAATGATGGATCTGTTATTGATTTTACAAATGCAGGAACGTTTTTTAAATCATTATGAAAATCAACATGTGAGATTTTAGCCACTTTCTTCCTGGCTTCAGAATCATAGCCTATACCAAATAAAATTGTCTTTTGTATAAATTCGTTCGATTCTAAGTCTAAAGCACTATTATTCTCTTGTAATTTTATGCCAAGTTCTTCATAATATTCAGCAATCAATCTTTTAGTGTTAGGAGAATTTATAACACTTAAACTGCCTGTTGATATTGTATTTTTATAAGCAGAATTATTAATGTGAAATCCAGTGCCAACAGAAAGGCTGTCACTTTTACGAATGATATAATCAATATATTCTTTTTCAGGTAATACTTTTCTTTGAAAATTGAGCGATGCATATTTTAGATCTTCGAAATCTTTTAAAGCAGTATGATATTCTTTATTTCTTGCATTTAACTGAATAGAATCTCTTTTTAAATCTTCAAGAATGGCCTCTAAATTTTGATTCTTTCTTTCGATTAAAACTTGATGTTCTCGTAAATTTTCAGCAAGAAAACCTAGTGTTACCGCAGCAAATAACATTACAAACTCAATAATGTATTCAGACCATTTCTTTTTATGACTTGGGTGGTGTGGGTGATGGACTTCCATATTTAAAATTGTTTTTTATCTAATTCTAATAAAAACTTATTATTAAGATTTTTAAATCTAATTAGTAAATATAAATAATATTCACATTCATGTTCAAATCTATCGGTATCAATTCGAAAGTCGGGGTTTAAAACTGCTTTTCTAAAAGAGCTATTATTTTTTATATCTAACAAACGATCTTGAATAGGAATTTTTGTTATTCTTTTTTTGTATTCAGTATTCATACCATAAGCACCACTGTTAAAAGTTCTCCTCAACCATATGTTTTTTTCTGAATCTAAATTCCTATTATTATCTGATAATTTTATACCTAACTCTTCGTAGTATTCAGCAATTAGTTGCTTTATTTTAATGGAATTAATAACGCTTAAACTACCACTTGCAATGGTATTTTTATATCCTGAATTATTTATAAAAAATGAAAGTCCAACAGCTAAAGTATCATTTTTTTGAATAATATAATCTAGGTAATTACTTTCATCTAATTGATTTTTTCCATATTGATAAGAGGCAAATTTTTGATCTTCTAAATTGTTCATTGCAATCACATATTCACTAATCCTTTCTGCTAATTGAAAAGAGTCTTTTCTTAAATCCTGTACTATTCCTTCTAAATTCTGATTTTTCCTTTCAACCAAAACTTGATGCTCTCTAATATTTTCTGCAAAAAAACCTAAAGTCACTGCTAAAAATAACATAAGAAACTCTAAAAAATATTCAGACCATTTCTTTTTATGACTTGGGTGGTGTGGGTGATGGACTTCCATATATTTAATCTATTAAGGCGTTATTTTCTTCTAAATATTTTCTAACCAAATCTATTAATTTATTACATTTTGTTTGTGTTGGAATTATATAATTCTCATCCGTTGATTCTCTAATAGTTTTTAGCATACCTAAAACAGATAAATAATTATTCCAATCGAAGGTATTTTCATTAACAATATTTAATCTGTCAGGAATTTTAATATCTGAAATTATTTTATTATTTAAAATATATAAGTTAGCATTACCTATTTTTTTAAAATATTTATACTCAAATCTTGTAGTTGAAATTGGGTCAATCATTCTATCTATAAAGCTAAATTCTCTTTGTTCTCTTAGTTTTAAACCATTAGCATCACTTGAATAACTCTGAATCATTTCCTTTAATTCATCATCTTCAATATAATTTAAAGCACTTGAATTTTTGATTTGGTCTAATGCCATTGTATTCATTATAGGCAGCATTCTCAAAGAGATGTTAGCATGGGCTGCATAGACAGTAGGGATTTCATTCTTTATTTTATCCTCATCAACTAAATTACTAATTACTTCAAAACATGAATCTTGAAAATTTCTATTTTTAATACTTAATTGGTAGTTAAGTGAGTCGTCTTTCAAATCTTTATATAAATTTTGAACACTAATAATTCCTTTATGTTTATTAATATAATGTTCTCTTATATTTTCTGCGCCGTATCCAAGAGTAACTGCTACAAAAATCATTAAGCCTTCAATTAGGTATTCCTTCCATGGCTTAGAATGAGTAGGAACGTGAGGGTGGTGATGTACTTCCATATTTTAATATTATAGTTGAAAATAAGATAATGTTTGCAATTCCGCTCCTTCAGCTCTATTCATCTCTGTTTTCCCTTCAAAAACACAAAACCTGGCCCAAACTTGGCCAGAACTTAGCCCAAACAAAAAGGGTCTATGCCTTTAACAGCATAAACCCTTGATAATGTTGCCTTTCCCCTGTGGGCCCACCAGGGCATGATCCTGGGACCCCCTGATTATGAGGGTTTAAAGTAACATTCCACTTGTTGTCTTTTATTGATAATCAATAGGATACAAGATTGAAATAGATTTATATTTCTCATATTTCACCTCTTTTAACCAGTTTTTGGTGAAAACCTGGCCCGGAAGCTGGCCGGGAGTTAATCGGTTTGTATTATATTGACTAAATTAACACGATTTGAAATTATATATAATTCAATTCAGCCTTTATTATGGTAATGCTTTCCAAACAATTTAGAAATCAAGTAGCCGCCTCCTCTATTATTACAGCATTTTGCTATGCGATTGTGGCTGTAATCCCTTTTTTCGCTTTCTCCTTTCCAGACTTTTGGTCGTTTAAAAAAGAAAATACTGCCTTAACCATTGCTTGTTTAAAAATATTCTTAGCCTTTTTTATTTTAATCAATACTTTATGGTTGCTGCATTATCAACTATTTCGTAGAATCAATAAAAAATGGGCTGAAACATGGAGAAGAGCTACCATCCCATTTTGTCTAAACATGATTTTGCCATTTGCCTTTAACCCTCATTTTTATACGCAGTACAATTATGGAAACAATCAAATTATTCTAAGAATAATAAATGTGATTATTATCAACTTAATGGTCTTTCATTTTTTTGAATTGATACTAAAAAAGTTCATCCAACTAAAATTATATACTGAAATAAAAGATTTAACCTATCTGCAATTGGAAGCCAAATATCTTTTGGAAAAGGGTCAGGTCAACCACCATTTTTTATTTAATACATTGAATTCGATTAATGAACAGGTTGTTTCTGATCCCCTAAGTGCTCAAAAAACGATTTTGAATTTAGCTACTTTGCTTAGAAATATACACCAAATTGAGGGTAATTTTTTATCAATCAAAGAAGAGCTAGCATTAACCAATGACTTTTTACAGATTCAACAGGTTAGGTTTCCGAAAGGATTCAATATTAACATTGATATCCCAATCAATCAAAAGGATAAAAAAATTCCCTTTTTTACCATCATTACTTTATTAGAAAATGTTTTTAAGCATAATATCATTAGTGAAATGGAACCGCTTGATATTTCAATTTATATGGAAGATGATCATTTATTTGTAAAAAACGATAAAAAGCTTAAGCAGGCGATATCTTCGAATAATAGTGGACTTGAAAATTTAAATAATCGATGTAAATTTTTAACCGGCAATTACATTGAAATATTTGATGAACTTGATTTTTTTATGGTTAAAATTAAAACAGTTGATAATCAAAATTAAATCTAGAATTTCTGCTATTTTATGCTCACCTTTCAATTACCCATTACTAAATTAATATGAATATTGTTATTATTGAAGATGAGCAATTAGCTGCCAAAAATTTAATTCGTTGTATTCAAAAAGTAAGGCCCCATTTTAAAGTCAAAACTGTCTTAAATTCTATATCATCTGCTGTATTGTATTTTCAAACCAACAAAACAACAGATTTGATATTTTGTGATATAGAATTAATTGATGGACCAAGTTTTAACATATTTTCACAAGTTGAAATTAAATCCCCCATTATTTATATCACCGCTTTCAATAATTATGCAAAAGAGGCTTTGCAATCAAATGCAATTGGTTATTTAACAAAGCCATTTGGATTAGAAGAGTTAGAACAATCATTGGTAAAATTTGAGTTGCAGCTTCAAAAAGAAATGGCGGTTAATTTT
>CAINWZ010000067.1 GCA_903854725.1 uncultured Bacteroidota bacterium | reverse complement strand
TCCTCGCATTCAAGGTATTATTAATGAAAATAGTCATATGAGTGCACAGACCTTAATTGAGGAGTTAATGAGCCAGGCAGATTCTTGGTTGTCAGGAAGACATAACCCAGATGACATCACCATCGTAATCATAAAACATAATATATGTCATATTTAGTCATAAATCGCTAAATTTAACAACAAAAAATTCAAAAAGATTAAACAACCCAATATGAAAAAACCAAGCGTTGAACTGAAGTTGCCAATCCTCCCAAATATGGAGTTGATTGCAACACAAACAGCCGAAGTTATAGCTAGGCACATGAACTTAACGGAAGATCAGAGCGGTGAAATTAGTATGGCTTTAATTGAAGCTTGTATTAATGCGTTTGAACATTCTAAAACCGACAGCAATGTATTTATTCACTTTTTAATTGAAGAGGATTCTTTGGTTATGAAAGTAATAGATCAAGGCATTGGCTTTGATAAAACAAAAGTGGAAATTCCTAAAATTGAAAACAAAATTGGGAAGGATGAACGCAAGAGAGGATGGGGATTGCAATTGATCCAAGAATTAATGGATTCAGTTGAATTTGAATCTACTAGCGATGGAACAACTGTGACAATGAAAAAAAATATTAAACACTAATAACTAAATAATAAAAACATGAGCGCATTTATAAAAAGTACTAAAGAAAACAATCAAATTGTAATTATCGAAACAGATGGCTATTTAAACAATGAGGGCGGAGAGGCTATATCTGCAATTTGTTATGAAAAAATTAAAGGTGGTCAACATAAGTTTTTAATAAACATGGCTGGAACCAAAGTGGTCAACAGTATTGGCGTTTCCATCTTAATTGAAATCATAGAAAAATTACAAGAAGTTGATGGCAAAATTGGCTACTATAACTTAGCTCCTATTGTTGCAAAAACCTTTAATATTATGGGACTTACTAAATATTCAACTGTATATACTACAGAAGAAGAAGCAGTAGGTGCGTTATAATGACTAAGCAGTTTAATATAAATGAACTACAGCTTAAGTATCTTGAATTAGAAACATTATTAGACATTACCAATGAGTTAAACTCATTTGAAAATGTTTCTATCTTGTTACAAGAAATACTTATTAAATCCTGTGCAGTTTTAAATGCTTCTTCTGGTTTGATTTTAATGCAGAATAATAATTCTGATTTATTTCAAATTGAAGCGGAATTTAATATTAATGTAGAGGCATTAAAGGGTATTATCTTTAATAAGAAGAAAGGCTTCTTTAATGAAGTGAATCAAAATCGAAAGCCTTTAATGGTTGAAATTGTGAATGATCCTTTCTTGACAAGGACCAATTGCACATTTGGTTTAATTGCTCCCTTATTAGATAAAAAAGATTTAGTAGGGGTAATTGTTTTGTTTGATAAGGAATCAAGGGCAGGCATTTCACCCTTTGATGAGTCAGATACCAATATGCTTTCTGCCATTGCCTCTCAAGCGGGGGTTGCCTATAACAATATTAAATTAATGGAAAATATCAAAGAAGCTAAAACCTTCAATGATAACATTATGCAATCAATTGTTACGGGCGTATTTACTACGAATTTAATGGGTGAAATTAGTCATGTAAATCGTGCAGCAGCAGCCATTATTAATTTAGAAAGAGAAATGGTTATTGGCAATCATTATGATTATGTTTTTGAATCCAATGAAATTATTAATGCATTAATTTCAAAATGCGAAGAGGTATTAGAAACCATTTCAGAATCGCAAATTCAAATTGATTGTAATGGTAAATCCACATCAGTTAATATTTCCGTTTCACCATTATTAAATGATGTAAATGAACCCATTGGCTCGGTGGTAGCGATGGAAGATTTATCTAACCTAGATAAATTAAAATCTACATTTAAAAAATATGTTTCCAAACAAATTGTAGATCAATTATTGGAAAACGATGAAATGTTAAATTTAGGTGGCCAAGAACAAGAAGCCACCATTTTATTTTCAGATATTAGAGGGTTTACTTCTATGTCTGAAACAATGTCGCCTACCGAAGTCGTTGAAACCTTAAATGATTATTTTAATTTAATGATTGAAATAATATTTAAGTACAATGGTACATTAGATAAAATTATTGGTGACGCCTTAATGGTTATTTATGGCGCACCCAATTCAACAGACAAGGATACCGAAAATGCAGTACTTACTGCTATTGAGATGCAGGAGAAGTTAATTGAATTTAATCAATTAAGAATCATCAATTCAAAACTTCCCATAACTATTGGCATTGGTATTAATAGAGGCAAAGTAATTAGCGGCAATATTGGTTCAAGACAACAAATGAATTTCACAGTGATTGGCGATTCGGTGAATTTAGCTTCACGCTTATGTTCAGTGGCAGCTTCAGATGAAATTATTATTTCTGATGCGGTTTGGAAACAGGTAAAAGCGAATAAGTTGTTTAAGGGAAAAAAATTAAGCCCTGTTAAAGTAAAAGGAAAAGTAAAGCCCATTGAGATTAAAGAAATTTTATACAATAGACCTGAATTTCATTATGAACAGGCCTTTGAAAAAATTGAACAATTCTTAATAACCCATCTACCTGCTAAATATACCTATCATACTATTGATCATATAAGAGATGTAGTGGAGCAGTCTGAAAAAATAGCTAAAAAAGAAAAAATTAGTAAAGCAGAAATTCAGGATATAAAATTAGCCGCTTGGTTGCACGATGTGGGGTATATATGGGAGCCCGCTAGACACGAAGCAAGGGGTGCAGAATATGCAACTACTATTTTAACAGCGCTCAATTTTCCTAAAGCAAAAATTAATCAAATTACAGGTATGATTATGGCTACTAAAATACCACAATCGCCTAAAAATATATACGAACAAATTATTTGTGATGCCGATTTAGATTATCTAGGAAGAGAAGATTATATAGGGAATAGCAATCGTTTATTGCAAGAAATACAGTTAAATAAAAAAATTACCGAATTAGACTGGCTTACTATTCAAGATAAATTCTTAAAGGCACATCATTTTTTTACACAAGGATCAATAAAAGGAAGAGATGGTAAAAAACAAGAAAGAGTAAAAATTATTCAAGAACAAATTAAAATTATAAAAAATGGCACAAGCAGGACATAGTGCAAACAAGATACAATTTCAATTAGATCGTATTAATTTCTTTACAGATGGTGTTTTTGCTATTGCAATTACATTATTAGTAATTGAATTTAAAGTTCCCGTTATTGAACACGCTACTGATGCAGCATTATGGCATTCCCTTAAAGAAATGGTATGGAAATTATTAGGCTTCATTATTAGCTTTTGTATTGTAGGTTATTACTGGTCGGTCCACCATCGCATATTTGGATATGTAGAAAAGTATACTAGTCGTTTGTTGTGGTTGAACCTGGCTTTTTTGTTTTCGGTCGTATTACTCCCTTTCACATCTGGCTTACTAGGAGAGTATGCTTCTGAATCCGAATTGCACTTGCCTTATGCAGTGTATGTAATAAATATTTGTTTAACTGCTTTTATGAATGCGCTCTTGTGGTTTTATTTAAGCAATCATAATTTAGATTTACTAACACACAAAATTTCAAAAGATAGAATATTATTAGGCTTTTACTTCACATTAGTAGTGCCAGTAATATTTCTTATCTCATTGGGCTTGGTTTTTGTAAACCCAACCATTGGAAGATTGGTTCCATTATTCATTCCGCTAGTTTTAAAATACGGGTTGAATGGATTAAGTGCTAGAGCAACTGTAAATGAACAGCTTCCCAAAGAGACGACTTAATATACTTTTCGAAAATTTTGACAAAACAATTGCTATGAAAAAATATTTACTTGTATTAGGAATTTTCTTTTTCGGAATGAATGGTGTTAAAGCTCAGTATTATTCTAACCTAAACTTTAGTCTTGCTGACTCATTGGCAGCAGTTAAAAACACAAATGATCATTCCAAAAAAATAGACATTCTACTTAATGTTGGCGAAAGATATATGTGGGCGAATGGTGATACTGCCATAAAATATTTTAAGCTTGCAGAAGATGTAGCAGTTGTAAGTAAAGACGATGCATTACTTTTTAATGTTTATAGCATGATAGCAATGACTTATAATCAAACCATTGGCAATTATCCACTTGGTTTACATTTTGCTACTGAGCAGCTAAAATTAGGTACTAGATTAAATTTAAGTGATAGCTTAATGCGAACTGCATATTATAACCTTACTTTTAGTTATTCCTATTTACAGAATAAAGAGCTAGGGCTTAAATACATTAATCTTGCATGGCCATCTGCAATAAGAACATCAAATGGGGCAGATTTAGGAAATCTTGCAAAGGCTTATTATATTTTAGAAAAATATGATTCTGCCTATTATTACAATACGCAGATAATTGAATATTTCAATAAAAGGGTTTATGAAAAAAGATGGAGTGGCGGTTATGTAGTTCAAGGTGACATTTATCGTGCACAAAAAAAGTATGACGCTGCAATCATAAATTATAAATTATCTATACCACTTTCATTTATTAGTTCTTTATATAAAGATTATTTAGAAGCAGCCTCGGGTTTAACTAGTACTTATGCAGCAATGAATCAAGTTGATTCTGCTATTTATTATGGCAATCAAGTAGTCATTTATTCCAAAAAATTCACTTTTACTGAAGGCCTTCTAAATGCCTATAAGGTCTTATACCAAATGTATAAAGTAAAAAATAAATTGGATAGCGCATTCAAATATTTAGAAAAATCTCAACAGTTAAGTGAACAATTATATAATTCCTCGAAAACCAATGAAGCACAAAATATTGCAATGGGGGAAGTTACCAAAACAAAAGAATTGGCCGAACAGAAAGAAGAGCAACAGAAAAAATTAATTATTACTGCTATTTGCTTACTTCTTTTTGCTGTAGGTGTCTATTTAAATGGTAAAAGAAAACAAAGAGAACGTTTACGTCAAATAGAAGAAGACCGCAAAAACAATGAATTAGCGGCTGCGCGTGATTTACAAATGAGCATGCTTCCCAAGGAGAATCCCAAAAGAGCAGATTTAGATATCGCTACATTTATACGTTCTTCCACTGAAGTGGGGGGCGATTACTATGACTTCTTCCCTCAACCAGATGGGGTAATATTTAGTGTCTGCGGCGATGCAACAGGCCATGGGGTTACGTCTGGTATGATGGTATCGGTTACCAAAGCGGGTTTGAACGGCATTAGCCCAGTAAAGCCTAATAAAATATTACAAAGATTAAACGGGGTGGTTAAGCGTATCGACCTAGGTACTTTAAG
>CAINWZ010000066.1 GCA_903854725.1 uncultured Bacteroidota bacterium | reverse complement strand
GGATCTACTAATGCAAACAAAGTCAACATAGCTGCTTCAGAAGAAGCTGGCTCATTCCCATGTACATTGTAGTTTAACCATACAATTCCTGGTTGATTTAAATCTTCCACTGTTCCATCCACTAAACCATTATTGTGCTTTCTAATTTTTTCTAGTTGTGCAATATTTTCAGGAAGCCCCACTGCCGCCACTAATAAATCGCGACCTTCATTGGTTTTACCATAATTAATAATTTTTACTCTATCTGGAACTGCCTGTGCAATGGCATTGAAATAAGAGACAATATTATGATGTCTTGTAAACCTAGTTCCAACAGTATAGCCTAAATAAGAGGCTGGACTAGAAACTACTTGTGCTTGTATTGTTGAGGCAATACAAATTAGACCAATGAGGGCTATTTGAAACTTACTAATTTTCATATTTTTTACACTTTATTTTATTCAATATAAGAGCCAATATACCCCCTAAAATTAAGGAAGTTTGGGGGTAAAATTGGGCTAAAACTATATAGTTTTACACAAATGGTATGGTCTATTTTGTTGAATACTAAATATTTAAGTAAATTACTTGCTCAATTGAATAACTATGCAAACAAAGCCGAATATCCTACCTAGTCTCAAATTAGTCCTATCCTTTTTTGTACTACTTTCTCTTAACGCTGTTAAGGCTCAACCCTTTTTAAAAGCACATCCACATATCAATCCGTATCGATATGAAATAGTAAAAGAAATGACATTTGACAATGGCGCAGTTACATCGGCAAGCCCACTTGCTAGTATGGTAGGTGCAGCAATGATGAAAGATGGAGGCAATGCTTTTGACGCAGCAATAGCTACGCAATTAAGTTTAGCTGTTGTATTTCCAGGGGCAGGTAATATTGGTGGGGGTGGATTTATGTTAGCGAGAAAAGCAAACGGAGAATTAATAGGTATAGATTATCGCGAAGCAGCTCCTTCCAAAGCAAGTAGAGATATGTATTTAGATGAAAAAGGAGATCCTATTCCAGAAAAATCTACAAGAGGCACTACCGCTTCAGGCATTCCTGGAAGTATCGCAGGAATAATAAGCACACATGCTTATGCTAAATTACCTTTTGCAAAACTAATTGAACCCGCCATTGAATTTGCTGAATTTGGATATGTTATTTCAGAAAGAGAAGCCAAAGGTTTAAACTCGGAAAAAGCTAATTTTTTAAAGCACAGTTCTGCTCCAAGTGCTTTTACACAAAAGGAAGTTTGGAAAGCCGGTGATACACTTATTCAACCCGAATTAGCTGCAACACTTAAGCGCATTCAAAAAAATGGTTTAGCAGGTTTTTATGAAGGTGAAACTGCTGCTTATATTGTAAAAGAAATGGGACATACAGGTGGCTATATAACACTAGAAGATTTAAAAAAATATACACCTAAATTTAGAAAGCCTTTAGAGTTTGATTATAAAGGACATCATATTATCAGTTTTGCACCTCCTTCAAGTGGTGGAATTTTAATTGCACAAATGATGCAAATGATTGCTCCATTTAATGTTGAAAAGATGGGCCTTAATACCCTTGAATCGGTGAGCTTGATGGTGGAAGCACAAAGAAGAGCTTATGCAGACAGAGCTGAGCATATGGGCGACCCTGATTACTGGAAAGTACCCACTAAAACTTTAATTAGCAATAGTTATGCGCAAGCAAGAATGAGTGATTATAAAGCGGGCGAAGCAGGTAGTAGTAAAACTACATTGGCGGGACAAGTGCATGAAAGTGAGCAAACAACACATTTTAGTGTGATTGATAAAGAAGGTAATATGGTAGCCATTACCACTACTTTAAATGATACCTATGGCAATAAAACGATTGTAGCAGGTGCAGGATTTTTATTAAATAATGAAATGGATGATTTTAGTATAAAGCCAGGAGTACCTAATATGTATGGTGCTTTAGGTGGAGAAGCCAATGCTATTCAACCTGGCAAAAGAATGCTTAGTTCTATGACACCTACCCTTGTCACTGTGAATAACAAACCCTATATAAGTATTGGTACTCCAGGTGGCACAACCATTCCTAATCAAGTGTATGAAGGATTGGTGAATATTATTGATCATAAAATGAGTATTAAACAAGCTATAGACGCCACCCGTTTTCATCATCAATGGATTCCTGATGTAATTGCTGTTGAATCTGATTTTCCAGAGGATATCGAAAATGGGCTAAAAGCAATGGGTTATAAAACAATGAGAAGAGGAAAATTTGGAAGAATGGATGGTATTCAAATTTCTGCTCAAGGCAAACGTGTGGCAGCCGGAGATAAAAGAGGTGATGATAGTGTAGCTGGCTATTAAATATTGTATTTTTGCAAAAACCCATTCATTGCTAAATAAGAAGTTTACAATACTTAGGATTATTGCGGCTACGCTTGTAGGTATACTCTTATTTACCTACTTGTTATTTTTGGTGCCCTGGGTACAAAATAAAGTAGCACATCGTGTTGCTGATTCCTTTAGCAAAACCATAGGCGCCAATGTTACATTGGGTCAAGTTAGATTTGCCCTTTTTGATAAATTAGACATTCAAGAACTTCTAATTAGAGACGAAAAGAAAGACACTTTGTTTTATACTGAATCTTTAAAACTAAGACTCAGTGATTTATTCTTTTCCACCAGTACTCCTATTATAAAATATATTGGCTTAGCGAATACCAAAGTGTATTTGAATAGAAAAAGCGAAAAATGGAATTACCAATTTATAGTAGATTATTTAAATAAAGACAGTGCCGCTGCAAAGAAATCAAATCCCATAGAACTAAAAAAAGTCGATATTTCAAATATTCAATTTATAAGTGATGACGATTGGATAGGTAATCAAACAAAATTTTCTGCCAATACCCTTTTATTAAATGTTAGGTCTATTGCCCATAAAAATATTAACATAGACCAAGTTGTTGTCAATAAACCATTCTATCTCATTCAAAATAAAAACCCACTTAGTAAGCACCCTAAAGCTACTGTTGCTAACAAAAGAAAAAAGGGAGAATTATACTTTAACAACGACCACATTGCATTATTCGTAAATGAAATTCAAGTTACGAATGGAAAAATGTGGATTGAAAATGGCTACAATAAACCCAGCTCCTATTTCGACAGCGAACATATAAGAATGAAAGAAATTAATGCTTCTGTCTACAATGTGAGCTATGTAGAAGACACTATAAAAGCAAGAGTTTCATTAAGTGTTAAAGAGCAATCTGGTTTTGAAATTAAAAAATTAACCACTAAGTTTAGAATGACTCCAACAATAATGGAGTTTGGTAATTTTTTACTTAAAACCAATAACAGTATTATTGGCAATTATTATGCCATGCAATACCATGACATGGGTTTTGATTTTCCCGAGTACATAAAAAATGTCACTATGAAAGCACATTTGGTAAATGCCAAAGTTGCTACAGATGACATTGCGTATTTTGCGCCAAGCCTACAATTCTTACACCAAAAAATAACCACTAATTTTCATTTTTTAGGCACTGTGGCACAATTTGAAACAAAAGATTTTTCAGCTCAATACAATAAGTCATCAGTAAAGGGAAGCTTTTCTATGACAGGTATCCCCGATATGCGCAATACGCAAATTAACTTTACCAATATAACAGCTAATACCAATTATACCGATTTATCAAATTGGATTCCTAGCTTACAAACCAATACCGAACTCAATGTGAATGCATTGGGTGAAATGAATTTTAAAGGTGAATTTAAAGGCACTTTATACGATTTCATAACCAATGGACTCGTTAATACAAAGCTGGGCTTAGCGACAACGCAAATACGATTAAAATTTCCTTTGCAAGGAGAACCTAGTTATGAAGGTCTATTAAGTACCACCCATTTTAATATAGGTAAATTATTAAATAACGAAGCAATAGGTTTAGTCAACTTTAAGGGAAGTATATCAGGCTCTTCCTTTAAACTTGACAATGTTAAAACGAATATTCAAGGCGATATTGATTCAATTGAAATAAATAAATACCATTATACTAACATTAGTACAAAAGGGGTTTTACAGAAAAAAGCTTTCGCTGGTCTTTTAGGCATTAAGGATGAAAATGTGAGTTTTGAAAGCAATATTAATGTAGACTTTAACCATACAAAACCTAAAATTTCTGCGATAGGTAACTTACAATATGCAAATTTAAAACCATTGAACTTTTCGACTAGTGAAATTCAATTGGGAGGCAAACTAGATGTAAATTTTGAAGGAGACAGCATTGATAACTTTATTGGATATGCTAAATTTTATAATGGTAAATTAAAAGGAGCATCGGCCACTGTGAAGTTCGATTCACTAACGCTTGCTTCAAGTGTAGCTAATGGTATTAAAAAAATACTTGTATCAAGCGACGATATTAAAGCAACTATAACTGGTAAATTTAATATTCTTCACTTACCTGCTAGCGTGCAGTATTTTATGCAACGCTACTTCCCTACTTATATTAATGCCCCCAAAAACTCGCCTACCAATCAAGACTTTACTATACAAATTAAAACCAATTACTTCGAGCCTTACTTAAGGTTGTTTAAAAAAGAAATCTCAGGTTTCAACAATGTAACACTAGATGGCACTATAAGTACTGTTAAGCAAAATATTAGCTTACAATCCTATATTCCATTTGCAAGCTGGGATAGTTATGCTATTAAAAATGGCAAAATAAATAGTACAGGAACGAAAGATTCACTTCATGTAAATATCAATGCCACTGCCATTAATATAACCGATAGTACTCAATTTTTACAGCCTTCCATAAGCATACATAGCAGCAATGACCATTCTTCGATTGCTGTATTTGCATTAAGCAAGAGTGCCTTAGAAGAAATTATGTTAAAAGGACAGGTTCAAACCTATAATGATGGTATTGATATTAAATGGCAGCCCTCCTATTTTATTTTAAATCAAAAAAAATGGGATATTAATAATATAGGCAGCGTAACCTTAAGAAAAAATAATGTAAACGCTTCTAATTTTACGATTACGCAAGGCCTACAGGAATTTATATTTTCTAATTCAACCATTGCCAAAAATGCACTACAGTTAGAATTAAAAAATATTATACTAGGTGATTTTACTAAAATATTTTTTGATTACCCTAAATTAGAGGGAATCACTAATGGGAAAATTCAATTTCAAAATATTTTAACCGATTTTGAATTTAAGGCGAATTTAAAAATAGATCAATTTGCATTTAATGCCGATTCTATTGGGCTCGCTCAGTTAGGTATAGGTTATCAACAATCTATAGGTAAAGTAATTTTTGATTTAAACTGCCCAAACACCGAATACAATTTAGCGGCTAAAGGAAATTATAATATTAAAGATGATGTAAGTCCATTAGATGCCATGCTGTATATGCGTCATACTAAATTTAGTCTCGTACAACAATTCATTGGCGGCGTACTAACCAATTTAGAGGGAAAAGCCAACGGTGAGCTTCATTTTGGAGGAAGAATTGAAAACCCCTATTTATTAGGTGCTGCCACATTAGATAAAGCCTCCTTTATAGTAGATTATACCAAAGTGCGTTATTTTATTGACAGCAGTGTTATCAATTTTACCAACGAAGGCATTGATTTCGGAACTGTTAACCTGAGAGATAGCAAAAGTAGACCTGCCATTTTTAAAGGTAAAATTCTAAACCAAGGCTTCAAGCATTTAGTGTATGATATGGATATGAGTAGTCCTAAAATTGAATTAATCAACACCACTGCTACTGACAACGCTAACTTTTATGGACAAGCAATAGGCAAAGCCAGTATGACTATAAAAGGGCCAGAAGAGAATATTAAAATGTTTATTAATGCTGATGTCAATGATAGCTCACATATTTATTTACCCAATTCTACTAGTAAAGAAAGTGGAAAGTCCGATTACATTGTATTTAAAAAATATGGTAAAACAACCCTTAAAAATGCCGACATTCCTGCCTATAATTTAGTGGTAGACCTGGAAGTAACTGCCAATAATAAAACAAAGATTGATTTAATAATGGATGAACTTACTGGGGACGTTATTAAAGCAGTAGGAAATGGAAGAATAAAAATTAGAGCTGGTAATATTGAGCCATTAACCATAAGAGGTAAGTATAATATCGAATCGGGTAAATATGATTTCAATTTTCAATCATTTATTAAAAAACCTTTTGAGCTTATCCCAGAAGCCGGAAATTACATAGAATGGACAGGCGACCCATATGAAGCCGATTTGCATATTGACGCTCGCTATACAGCAGAACGTATTAGTTTAAATGAGCTTGTTGGTGGTGCCAATTTTAGCAATGCTGTTAGAACCTATCGTGGAAGTGTGTTTGTTATTGCAGCTTTAAGAAATAAGCTTTCTCAGCCTGATATTAAATTTAGTCTAGCTTTTCCACCGGGCAATCCCATCAGTTCTGACAACGAATTCTCTCAATTTATATCAAGATTAGAAAGGGATGATAATGAAATTTTAAAACAGGTTTCCTTTTTAATTGTATTTAATTCCTTCGCGCCGGTAAGCTTTAGCAATAGTAATAACAGCAATGCGTATACAGTTACTTCTATTGGTATCAATACTATTTCACATTTACTTACTAAGGAGATAAATAAATCTGTTACTAATATTCTAGACAAAGTAACTGGAGATAAAAGCTTACGATTTGATATTGGCTCTTCTGTATATAATAGTGCTAATCTACTAGACCCTTCGGGAGCAGGCATTGCCATTAATGCGAATAAAATTGATCGTCAAAGAGTAAATCTAAAATTAGGTAGAAGTTTCTTAAACGATAACGTAATTGTGAATGTAGGTGGAGACTTAGATTTTAATGTACGTAATACAACAAGTATACAAAATGGAACTTTTCAATGGTTGCCAGATTTAAATATTGAATTTATTCTTACAAGAGACCGCAAACTAAGAGCCATTGTATTTAACAGAAATAGCCTTGATATAAACGGAAGCAGTTTGGGCAAAAGAAACCGACAAGGGGTGAGCATTTCTTATAGAAAAGATTTTGACTAGCCTGTATTAAGACTAGTCCTAAATGATAATGCCCTTAAGGTAAAATGGGTGCAGGTATTTTTTTACAAGCTTTTAATCGATACACATAAAAATTTCTAAGCAATACCCCTTTTGTGATATAAGGAATGGTATCAGGCTTCTCTATACTAGTAAAATATTCTCCATACAATAATGAAGGGTTGGCAGGTAAACTAGAGGGTACGATGCAATAAGCATCTTCCCCAATTTTTAACCCCTCCTGTGTTTTATTAAGCCAAGCAAACTTATGAACGTCCTCTAAGGCTCCAATGGCTATAATTCTTGTTTGCAGTAAAGGCGCAGTATAAAATAACAAATGGCCGCCTGGGAACCATTTATGCACTACAATAGGCGCATGAACAGACATCCTTCCCGTTGCTAAATCTTTTTGTACGATGTCTTTAAAAGCTTTGCTTAAATAAGCCCAACCCGTGACGTCGTTAATGGGATTGTATTCCCCTAAGTTTTCAATTTTTTCAGACCCTAATTGCTTTGGAAAAACTTTTACAATTCCTACAAATCCCAAAATTAAGACGGCCATAAAGCCAATGGCCCACTTAAGCAAAACTGGAATAAGTTTTCGAGAATAGCTCGACCAATATACCCCTGCAATTAAAAACAAAGATATAAATGCTGGCCCTGTCCAATGAGGTAGCGTAGCATTGAATAAGGATATAGTCCAAAAAAAAAGTATCAAAGGAATGCTAAGCCAAAGGAGTAAGTTAACTGCCTTTGCACTCTTTGCCTGATATCTTACTTTATGAATACGAAACAAAGAAATTAAAATGGCTATGTAGACTAATGGATTTTGATAAAAAAACTCCCCTCCTACTTGCGTAATAAAATTTGAAAAAGAAATACCCGTATGCATAATTCTTTTTGAATGAAATCGATAGGTAATAAAATCATTTTGATAATTCCAATAAACAATAGGTATTATACAGATGAGTGTGACCAGTATAGCGATATACCCATTTTTTTCTTTTAAATTTTCTACTTGATTAAAAATAATAAATAGGCCAAACCCAACCCACAAGTACAATCCATGCACTTTACTTAGCGTGGCAAGGCCTATAAACAATCCTAATAAAACCCAATCAAACATTGTAAAAATATGTGGCTTTATCACCCAGCTCAACATAAAATAAATACTCAAAGTAAAAAATAGTAATTGAGGACTATCAGGCATTATAAATAATCCTGCAATAATACTTGTATAAATAGATAAAGTATATAATAACGCAGCAATCCATCCCGCCTTTTCATTTTTTAATATAGTGCCAGATTCAAAAATGACAATGGTGGCAATGGCTGCACAAAAAATACTCCCTAATCGCATGCTTACTGCCGATAACCAATGTAAATTAAAAGTGAAAATACGAATGAGCCACCCTACCATTGGCGGATGATCGAAATGATTCCAGTCTGGTTGCAATGCATAAGTGTAATAATAAACTTCGTCATTTCCTAACTCAAGAAAATAAGATAGAACTAGTTTAACGACTATCGAAATGCCGATAAGCCACCAAAGTTTTTTTTGATATACCACGGGGGTAACTGGCATAGTGCTAAACAATTATTAAAATACAAGGCAGTGGACAGATGAAAATACTACTACTAAAGTAAGGAAATCTTATTTAACGACGCTACTATGGGCTAAAAACCATTCGGTAGCTAAGGCATAGCCTTTTAAACCTAGACCCACAATGGACCCAACGGACTTAGCGGAAACATGTGATATTTTTCGGAAATCTTCTCTAGCATGTACATTGCTAATATGTACTTCAATGACAGGCGTTTTTATAGCTGCTACCGCATCGCCAATAGCGATCGAAGTATGGGTGTAGGCCGCAGGATTTAATATAATGCCGGCTTTATTGAATCCATGAGACTGAATGGCTTCCACTATCTCCCCTTCGATATTGCTTTGAAAATATGTAAAATGAACTGTAGGAAAATCTTTTTTTAATTGTTCCAAGAAATCTTCAAAACTAGCATGCCCGTATACTTCAGGTTCTCTTTTCCCAAGTAAATTTAAATTAGGCCCATTAATAATTGCAATTTCTAACATGCTATAAGAATGAATGTATAAATTAATTAGATTTCATTAAAGATACGAAATCATCAAATAAGTACCTGCTATCGTGAGGCCCTGGTGTAGCTTCTGGATGGTACTGCACACTAAAAGCAGGACGATCTTTTAACTTAATACCTTCTATAGAATCATCATTTAAATTTACATGAGAAATAATCACATTCGGGTGTTTACGCACTGCTTCTGGATCTACCCCAAAGCCATGATTTTGAGTGGTAATTTCACACAAACCTGTAATTACGTTTTTAACCGGGTGATTCAACCCACGATGACCATGGTGCATTTTAAAAGTAGGTATATCATTTGCCAATGCCAATAATTGATGCCCTAAACAAATACCAAAAACAGGTTTCTTTTCTTTCAAAACTTCTTTAATCGTTTTAATCGCATAATCCATAGGCGCTGGATCTCCAGGACCATTAGATAAAAAATAGCCAGTGGGATTAAATGCTTTCAATGTAGCGAAATCGGTTTTAGCGGGATGCACTCTTACATGCGCTCCTCTATCTACTAAACATTGTAAAATATGTTCTTTCACTCCAAAGTCTAAAACGGATACTTTTAATTTGGAGCTAGTATCTCCTAACTCATATATTTCTTTGGTACTAACCGTACTTGCTAATTCTAATCCATCCATGCTAGGCACTTTAGCCAATTGCGCTTTCAAAGCCTCCACGTCTAAATTATCAGAAGAGATAATACAATTCATTGCACCTGAATTACGCACATGAATTACCAAGGCTCTTGTATCCAAACCTTCAATGGAAACAATATTATTCGCTATTAAATATTCATTTAAATTGCCATCTGCTAACTGGCGGCTATATTTTTCTTCTAAATTGCGTCCTATTAAACCATGAATTTTAACCGATTTACTTTCTACGTCGGTTTTTCTTACACCATAGTTTCCTACGTGTACATTGTTCATGATTATAATTTGCCCAGTATAACTTGGATCGGTAAACACTTCTTGATAACCAGTCATCCCGGTATTAAAACATATTTCACCGGTGGTAGTTCCAATTTTACCAAAGGCTTGACCATGAAATACATGACCATCTGCTAAAACTAAAATTGCTGGTTGTGCGCTCATTTTGTGTACTCGTATTTGTTATGCAAAAAAAGAAACAATTTTTTACTTTTCCATAATAACTTTTAAACATTATGCCCGATTTAAAAGAATTTTCCGAAAAGCGCAAAAAAAAGGCAAGACGGTTAGTCTTGCCTTATATGTTAATTCGTTAAAATCATTATTCAGCAGCAGTTTCAGGTGAATCTGTTGCAGCTTCAGTAGCATCAGCAGCTGGAGCCTCGGCTTTAGCCTTAGCAGGTGCTTTTTTAGCAGTAGTAGCTGTTGCTTTACTACGACGTGTTTTCTTAGCAGGTTCGCCAGCAGTTGCTATTGAATTACCATAAACATCGTTGAAGTCAACTAACTCAATCATTGCTTTTTCAGCATTGTCACCTGGACGAATGCCTAATTTGATGATTCGAGTGTATCCACCTGGACGAGCAGCAATTTTAGGCGCTACTACAGTAAATAATTCCTTTACTGCTTCTTTATCATTCAAATAGCTAAACACGACTCTGTGGTTGTGGCTTATTTCTTCTTTGCTACTTGTTTTCTTTGTTTTGGTAATTAATGGCTCTACATAAGTTCTTAAAGCTTTTGCTTTAGCTAATGTAGTAACAATACGCTTGTGCGTAATTACTTGACAAGCTAAATTCATTAATAAGGCATCTCTGTGTGCCTTTTTTCTTCCCAAATTGTTTTGTTTGTCTCCGTGACGCATGACTTTTAAGTTTTATCCTCACACCGTGTCAGGAATTGTGAGGTTTGAGCTTTCGCTCGTTATAAATAGTGATTTACTAATTGTCTAATGACTATTGTAAATCTAATTTGTCTAATCCTAATTTACCAAGGTCCATTCCAAAGCTTAATCCTCTTTCGATCAATACTTGCTCGATTTCAGATAAAGATTTTTGACCAAAGTTTCTAAATTTCATTAAGTCTTCTTGCTCATATTGAACTAGTTCACTTAAGCTATTAATTTTAGCAGCTTTCAAGCAATTGAATGCACGAACAGAAAGGTCTAAATCCTCTAATGGAGTTTTCAATACTTTTCTTAATTGCAATACTTGCTCATCCACTACATCTTCTTTCTTATCTTCTTTATTATCAAATGTGATGTTCTCATCAGTGATGATCATCAAATGTTGAATTAAAATTCTAGAAGCTTGCTTAACCGCATCTTCAGGATGGATAGTACCATCTGTAGCTACGTCTAAAATTAATTTCTCGTAATCTGTTCTTTGCTCAACACGATAGTTCTCAATTGCGTATTTAACGTTCTTGATAGGTGTGTGAATAGAATCGATAGCGATATAGCCAAATGGCATTTCTTTTAATTTATTCTCTTCAGCAGGAATGTATCCACGTCCTTTGCTAATAGTTAATTCAATTTCTAATTTAGAAGTAGCGTCCATGGTGCAAATAACTAATTCAGGATTCATAACTTGGAACTGCTGAGAAGCATCACCAATATGACCTGCGTTAAATTCGCTGCTACCTTTAATTGATAAAGTAATTTTTTCAGAAGAAACTTCTTGATCAGCCTTACGCTTAAAACGAACTTGCTTTAAGTTTAAGATTAATTCAGTAACGTCTTCAGTGATACCTTTTAAAGTTGCAAACTCGTGGTCTACTCCTTCAATTTTGATACCTATGATAGCAAACCCTTCTAAAGAACTTAATAAAACTCTTCTTAAAGCGTTTCCTAATGTTAAACCAAATCCTGGCTCTAATGGACGGAATTCGAATTGTCCTTCAAAGTCGTTTGCTTTTTGTAAAACAATTTTGTCAGGTTTTTGAAAACTTAATATTGCCATGTTAATACTTTTTTTTGTTTGATTCTTCTGTTAAGAAGAAATGTTGTTAAGTGCTACTATTTAGAATACAATTCGACAATAAGTTGCTCTTTGATATTTTCTGGAACAGCTTCGCGTTCTGGCATGGTAATAAATGTACCAGAATTAGTTGTTTCATTCCAATCAACCCAACTAAACTTAGCATTCTTTCCACGTTGCTTGCTAACGATAGAACTGTTATGCGCACTCTTAGGGCGATAAGCAATTACATCACCTGGGCGACATGTATAAGAAGGTACATTTGTCACGTCACCATTTACGGTAATGTGCTTATGAGCTACTAATTGACGTGCTTCTGGACGGCTCGCAGCTAATCCCATTCTGTAAATGGTATTGTCTAAACGAGATTCCAATAATTTAATCAAGTTTTCACCTGTTACGCCTTTAATACGCGCTGCTTCTTCAAATGTTTTACGGAATTGACGCTCTAATACACCATAAGTGTATTTCGCTTTTTGTTTTTCTCTTAACTGTAAAGCATATTCTCCTAACTGCTTACGCTTGCGTTGCGCACCGTGCTGTCCTGGAGGGTTGCTGTTTTTGCCTAACCATTTTGCGTTTCCTAAAATAGGTTCGCCGAAAATGCGACAAATTTTGGTTTTGGGTCCTGTGTAACGTGCCATAATTCTTGTTTGTGATTTTTTAGTGTCGATGTATCATCAGTAAAAATCTAAAATGAATGATACACCCTTGTTGGTTATATAATATAATTAAACTCTTCTTTGTTTTGGAGGGCGACATCCGTTGTGCGGCATTGGTGTAACGTCGCGAATAGATGTTACTTCAATTCCAGATTGTGAAATAGAACGAATCGCTCCTTCACGTCCAGAACCTGGACCTTTAACGAATACTTCAACTCTTTTAACACCAGCATCAGATGCTACTTTTGCTGCATCAGCTGCTGCCATTTGAGCTGCGTAGGGAGTGTTCTTCTTAGAACCTCTGAATCCCATTTTACCAGCACTACTCCAGCTGATCACTTGACCTGCTTTATTAGTGAAAGCAATAATTAAATTGTTGAATGTTGCACTGATACGAACTTCTCCAGATGCATCAATTTTCACGACTCTTTTCTTTGAAGCCGCTTTTGCACTGTTTTGTGCTTTGATTGGTTTAGCCATTTTTTTTGAGGTGTGCTTTCTATTAAAAGTGGATACTAATAATATAGAGCGGGTTTAAAATTAAATCTCCCCTACTTTAAAGCAGGATCCGATTTTTATCCGAATTGATTATTTCTTAGCTACTTTTTTCTTACCAGCAACTGTCTTACGCTTACCCTTACGAGTACGTGAGTTAGTCTTAGTACGTTGTCCACGAACAGGTAATCCTTTTCTGTGACGTAAACCACGGTAACAAGCGATATCTAACAAACGCTTAATACTCATAGAAACTTCACTACGTAAAGCACCTTCTACTTTGAATTCAGCATTGATGATATTACGAATAGCAGTTTGCTCATCGTCATTCCACTCATTTACTTTTTTATCGTAACTGATGTTTGCTTTGTTTAAGATGTACTGAGCAGTAGAATGTCCAATACCGAAGATGTACTGTAGTCCTATCTCTCCTCTTTTGTTTTTTGGTAAGTCTATACCGGCAATACGAGCCATATTTTAAAACTGGTTTTTTGTTATTGTTGTTTTGTTTGGATTATCCTTGTCTTTGCTTAAAGCGAGGATTCTTTTTGTTGATAACGTATAATTTACCTTTACGCTTCACGATCTTGCAATCGGCACTACGTTTCTTAATGGATGCTCTAACTTTCATCTTTTTATTTTTAAATATTTATTTCCTAGTTACTTATCTACTTTTTATTTGTGTCTGAAATTGATTCTTCCTCTTGTTAAATCGTAAGGACTCATTTCCAAACCCACTTTATCCCCAGGCAAAATTCTGATATAGTGCATGCGCATTTTACCAGAGATTGTCGCCAAAATTTCATGTCCGTTTTCTAATTTCACTCTGAACATGGCGTTGCTCATAGCTTCAATAATTACTCCATCTTGTTTAATCAGCGGTTGTTTTGACATACTTATTTTGGGGTTGCAAAGATATGGAAATGAATGGAATTATGAAAAATTCACCCCGAAATATTGCGAAATAAGCAAAATAAAAGGATAACGCTAGGTTCTCCGTAAAAATATATTGATAATCAATGCCTTATGTAATCTATAGCCCCGGAAACCAAGGGCGACCAATTCCAGCCCTAAAAGGCCAAGGAATAGCAGACAAGATTAAAAGTAAGGCGATTAAGTAAAAAGTTGCTGTAACGCTCGATTTACCCCCCTTCTTTAGGCGAATATGTCCAATGGTGATTAAGACTATGGCAATAAGCATAGAACTAATATGCTCCACTGCCCAAAATCGGCCGGCTGCATCCTTCATCACTTCTTTCATACCCCCAGCTGCTTGGCTAATTAAGGCATATCCTATTGATCCAAAAAAGTATTGATACAAACCCAAGACTAGTGTGGAATGGGCGCTTATAAGCAAGATTTTACTTGTTTTTAGGGCATCCTTCCCCGTCATTAATTTAACGATAGACCATAAAAGGGTGATTAAAACAACCCATCTAAGTAAGTTATGTAAATGCAGTAATCCTGTGTTCATAATTAATTTTTAAATTGATTTGTAATTGGTGAAAGGTTACATATTCGCAAAAATTCAAAATGAAACTTGGAATTTGTCAACCTCTTACAATTAGCTAATATATAAAAATTAAATGGAACTAATCTACCCAATCAGCTACAAATAAGTTGGTATCTCTTGTACCGCCGTTATTTCTATTTGAAGAAAATAGCATTCTCTTGCCATCTGGGCTAAACATAGGAAAGGCGTCAAATCCTTTATCTCTGCTAATTTTTTCTAAATGATTCCCTTCTAAGTCTATTAAATACATATTGAATGGGAAACCACGCTTGTATTCATGGTTGCTACAGAAAATAATATGTTTTCCATCGGGTGTAAAATTGGGGGCCCAATTAGCCTGGCCTAAATGGGTAATTTGTTTGGCATCTGTTCCATCAGCATTCGCAATCCATACTTCCATTTGAGTAGGCGCTACCAAGCCTTCTTTTAATAAGCTTTTATATTCTTCCACTTCTGCTGGTGTTGAAGGACGACTTGCTCTCCACACAATTTTTTTACCATCTGGACTAAACCAAGCACCTCCATCATATCCTAAAGTATTCGTTACTCTAATTTCTTTTTTAGTTTTTAAATCCATTACATATAAATCTAAATCGCCATCTTTCACACTACAGTAAATCATTTTTTGACCATCATAAGATAAAGTTCCTTCTGCATCATAGCCTTCACTATGTGTAATCTGCTGTTCATTTTTTCCATTTGTATCTGCTATAAAAATATCATAGCTAGCATATAAAGGCCAAATATACCTGTTGCCATATTTAGCACGATCCACTGCTGGCGGACAATCGTCTCCCCCATTTTTTGTAGAAGCATATATAATGTGTGCCCCATCTTTTGTAAAGTAAGAACAGGTTGTTCTGCCTTTGCTTCCACTCACTAATTTATATGAAAAGCTTTCTGTACTTTTTGTGGGTACTAAGCCCATAAATATTTGATCGCAATTAATTCCTTCTTTAGGATTGGTTCTTTGAAAAGTAACACGCTTGCTATCAAAACTCCAATATGCTTCTGCGTTGTCTCCCCCAAATGTGAGTTGTTGAATATTTTTGAAATGACTTTCGCCCGCAAATAAAACTGAATCTTGTGCTTGAGCTGCAATACAAATCATAGCCCCTAAAAATAAAATGCTTACTTGTTTCATAGATTAATTTATTGGTGCAAAAGTAAATAGTAAAAATAGTATTGGACCTAATCAAAGTCATTTATTGCCTTGTTTTGTGTCATATTTGTGTCATATTTAAGGACAAAAATTATTGCAAAATCATTTAAAAAATACACCTTTGTACAAACTACCCTATGGCCATTATTGCCCCTTCCCTATTAGCAGCTAATTTTTTACAATTAGGAGACGCCTGTGCAATGCTTAACAAAAGTGAAGCAGCTTGGTTTCATTTAGATGTGATGGATGGAAGTTTTGTACCCAATATAAGTTTTGGCTTACCCATTATTGAACAAATAAGAAAAGCAACCACTAAGGTTTGTGATGTACACTTAATGATTGTGTCTCCTGAAAAATATATAGAAGCTTTTAAAAAAGCAGGTGCCGATATTTTAACTGTTCACGTTGAAGCTTGCCCTGAATTAGCCAATACCCTTTCACTTATAAAAGCACAGGGCATGAAAGCAGGTGTAGCGATAAATCCAAATACTGATATTACAGTTCTTGCTCCTTTTATAAAAGACATTGACCTTGTTTGCGTGATGAGTGTATTCCCAGGTTTTGGAGGGCAAAAGTTTATTGAAACTACTTACGAAAAAGTAGTTGCCCTAAAACAAATAATTACTGCAGCAGGTGCCACAACACTTATTGAAATTGATGGAGGTGTAGATGCTAACAATGCAGCCGCTTTAGTGAAAGCGGGTGCCGATGTGTTAGTGGCTGGTACCACTGTATTTAAAGCAGCAGATCCTATTGCGATGATTGCAACTTTACAACAGTCCTAATATTAAGGCAACATTACTAAATTAATACGTCCATGTTATCAATTTAAGTAATGCACATTTGTGCGTATTTAATTCTTGTTATTTTGTTTTAGTTAATTTAAATTTATGTTAGGCTGATAAAAACAATACTAACCCTTAAATTCTAATCCATTGACTGAAACCATCATCAATTTAGAAACGGTTAACCCCATTGAATTCTTTGGCGTTAACAACTCCAAGTTCGACATCTTAAAAAAGAAATTTCCCTTACTTAAAATTTTATCAAGAGGTACTCAAATTAAATTGAGCGGCGCTCCAGAACAAATTGATTTAGCCAAAGAAAAAATTGACTTAATCATTCAGTATATGGAACGCAATGGACATTTGAGTGAGAACTATTTTGAACAAATTTTAGGAGGTGATGATGCCGAAACCATTGATAATTTTATTGATAAAAATCCAAACGACGTATTGGTGTTTGGCCCTAATGGTAAAACTGTAAGAGCACGCACTGCCAATCAGAAAAAAATGGTGCAAGCTGCCGATAAAAATGATATCATTTTTGCTATCGGGCCTGCAGGTACCGGTAAAACTTATACAGCGGTTGCTTTAGCAGTGAGGGCTTTGAAGAACAAGTTGGTTAAAAAAATTATTTTAACAAGACCCGCTGTAGAAGCAGGTGAAAGTTTAGGATTTTTGCCAGGTGATTTAAAAGAAAAGATTGACCCATACTTACGCCCCTTATATGATGCCTTGGACGATATGATTCCTGCCGACAAATTAGGATATTATATGACAACGCGTACTATTGAAATTGCTCCACTAGCTTATATGAGAGGTCGAACTTTAGACAATGCATTTATTATCTTAGATGAATCTCAAAATGCTAATGACCTACAAATTAAAATGTTCCTAACACGTATTGGTGCGAATGCCAAAGCTATTATCACCGGTGACCCTACCCAAGTAGATTTACCTAGAAATCAAAAAAGTGGCTTGGAAAAAGCATCTCGTATCTTACAAAACATTGAAGGCATTGCGCATATTCAACTAGACGAAGAAGACGTTGTAAGACATAAACTAGTAAAAGCCATTATTAAAGCCTACGACAAGGAAAGAGAAAACGAGACCGAAAACTCTTACCATCGTTAAATAGCCTAAAAGATTTACCCTTTCTACCCCGTCCCGATTTTCGGGACGGGGTATTTTTTTACTGAAACTGCAAAAAAAATAAGTAATTTTAAGGCAATGTCAGTAGAAAATTTACAACAATTTACGGTGGGGGTCGAAGAAGAATATATGGTACTAGATCCAGCTACGAAGGAATTAAAAAGCCATCAGCAGCAAATTGTAAATGAAGGACAAAAGAAATTCAAAGACAAGATTAAAGCAGAAATGCACCAAGCCGTTGTAGAAGTAGGTACAGGCATTTGTAAAAATGTGGAGGAGGTGTATAAAGAAATTACAGAACTAAGAACCCATGTTTCCGAAGTAGCTAATAGTTTAGGTTTTAGTATCGGCGCTTCCGGTACCCATCCTTTTAGCTTATGGGAAACACAATTGGTATCTGATCAATCTAGATACCAAGCCATACTAAATGAGTTACAACAAGCAGCCAGAAGTAATTTAATTTTTGGGCTACATGTGCATGTGGGTATTGAAGATAGAAGCATGGCCATTCAAATTGCCAACACTGCTAGATATTTTTTACCACATATTTATGCATTAAGTACCAATTCTCCTTTTTGGGAAGCGCGTAATACTGGCTATAAATCTTACCGCAGTAAAGTATTTGATAAATTTCCGAGAACTGGAATTCCTGATACCTTTGAAAGTATTGAAGCCTATGAAAAATTTATTCAACTACTTATAAAAACAAATTGTATCGATGATGGCAAGAAAATTTGGTGGGACTTACGCGTACACCCAGTTTTCAACACAGTAGAATTTAGAATTTGCGATGTCCCTATGACCATTCAGGAAACTATTACTATTGCCGCATTCTTTCAGGCCCTCTGCGCTAAAATATATTCTCTTCGTCGCCAAAATATAAATTTTATTAATTACCAACGCGCATTAATAAATGAAAATAAATGGAGAGCGAGCCGATATGGCATTGAAGGCAAATTAATTGACTTTGGGAAAGAAAAAGAAGTTCCCATGAAGGAATTAATTAACGAGTTATTAGATTTTGTAGATAGTGTTGTAGATGAATTAGGAAGTAGAGCACAAATAGAAAAAGTAAAAGACATTTTTACAAATGGCACAGGCGCCGATCAACAACTTAAAGTTTTTAATGAAACAGGAAGTTTGATTGAAGTAGTAAAATATATTGAAACGAGTTTCTTGAAAGCATAAAAAGTATTGCTACTTACTTTATACTATTGCGCTGCTTTAAAATCGAACAGTGTCGCTGTAAACAACCCTTTTTCTCTTTTTTTGAAAATAATATCCCAGTTTCCTTTGTATCTTAAAATTTTTGGCACTAATTGTCCATTAAAATAAGTCATCTCCACTTCCATTTGTACATTAAAATCATACACTCCTGCCTTGTAACTTAATGAATAATTGCGTCCTAACACTTCTAATGTTTTGGGGTTAAACCAAGTTATCATTTGATCCACCACTACTCTATCTTTTGCAAAAAAACCAAGATCTTGTTTGGGTTGCACATCAAATACATAAGCTAATTGACCATGATAGTCTACATAATCTAATTTGTAATCATATAATTCATGTGCCGATTCGTCATATAAATCTAACTTGTTACCTATAAAAGGAATCCCTGGAATTTTTTTCCCTGGATTAAAAAACAACATCTTTAATTGTTCTTTAGCTTTTTCCATACTAGAGCCTTGCACCACTCTCTTTTTTCCGGCTACAATATTAGTTTCACCACATACAACGCCTTTGGTAAAAAACAAACTAGCATATAAAGAAGGTGTTACATAATTGTATTCCCCTGCAGCATTGCGTAAATTACCAGTGATTTGCTCTTCCAACACTTCCATGGTTCGACAATTGTCCTTTCGTGTTTGTTTTGTTTTGCTATTTAAGGTGGCTATTACTGTTTCATTCTTATCTTTCATTTCAATATGATTGTAAGAACTATATCCAATGGTACGCAAAGTTTTAAACGCTTTATAAAAACTTGTATCCTCTTTAATTCTTTTTAAAATTTCTTTATAATCAAAATGATTTCGAACAATCGCATCAGATAAAGTAAAATTTTGACCCGACTCATTAATAGTAGTATCCTGCGCAAACATTTTCATGCTTACTAAAAGTAGCATTGCATAAGTCAATATAAATTTGCGAGAATAGATTTTCATTTTTTTAGCTAATGGATATCGTTATTTAATTTGAATCATTTTATAGTCCACTCTCACATTCCCTTTTGAAATATCATTTAATTTACCTTGCAAAATTTTACGACGCAGTGGCTTTAAATAATCAATAAATAATTTCCCTTCTATATGGTCATATTCATGTAAAATAATTCTAGCGGTAATGCCCGAAAAGGTTTCGGTATACGTCTTAAAGCTTTCATCCATATAAGACAAAGTCAACGTTTCTGCTCTTGTTACATCTTCTCTTATTTTGGGAATACTCAAGCAACCTTCATTATATACCCAATCCTTCCCACCCGTTTCTATTACCTTGGCATTGATAAATACTTTTTTAATACCTGGAGTATCGGGATAAACTTCGTCACCTTCCTCTCTATTAGCAAAAATTTGTGCACTATCCATTACAAACAAACGAATATTCTTATTTATTTGAGGCGCAGCTAGGCCTACTCCATTACTCTCATACATGGTTTCCCACATGTCTTCAATTAATAAAGCCAGTTGAGGATAGTCTGCCGCAATGGGTAAACTTACTTTTCTTAAAATAGCTGCACCATAGGCAACAATTGGTAAAATCATAAACGCAACATTATAAATCTAAAAAATTAGGATATTGGCTGCAAAGTTATCAATAAAAGACGGGTTTTAAGACCTGTTGGTAAGATATTCCTGCAATAACATGGTAGCAGCCACTCTATCGATGGTTTTTTTATCTCGACGATCATTTTTCTTCATCCCCATTTCTACCATGGCTCTTACCGCATTTTTAGAACTATACCTTTCATCTACTGTTTGAATGGGAATAGTGGGAAATTTTTTACCTAAATCAATAATGGCCTTTTTAACAAGAGGTGTTGCATGAGTGGGTGTGTCGTCCAAATTTAGCGGCTCCCCTATTAAAATTAATTCAACAGGTTCTTTTGAAAAATAGTCAGCTAAAAAAGTAAATAAGTCTTTGGTGTCCACGGTGGTTAATGCCGTTGCAATTATTTGCAAAGGATCGGTTACTGCTAAACCGCATCTTTTTCCACCATAATCTATACAAATAATTCTAGCCAATTTTCTTTTTTAAAATTTTAATGAATGATAGCAGAAGGTATATTTCCTAGTATCTGAAGCACTAGCGCTGTTATTACAAAAACACTAAATACTATACTAGCAATTCCATTCGCCGTCATAAAAGCAATATTCACTTTACTAAGGTCGTTGGGTTTTACAATACTATGTTGGTAAATAAGCATTCCTACAAATACAAGTAATCCTAATAGATAAACATAATGAAAGTCTCCTATAAAATAAGCTGCGATAACAAAGCTTGCAGAAAATACATGCAAAACTCTTGCAATGGTTAATGCCTTTTTTAATCCCCAATAACTTGGAATGGAATATAAAGATTGTGATTGATCAAAATCGATATCCTGTAAGGCATAAATAATATCAAAGCCACTTACCCAAAAAATAACAGCAAAGGAAAAAAGCAAAGGCAACAATGAAAAGCTACCAGTTACCGCTAAATAAGCTCCAATGGGTGCTAGCGATAATCCAAGCCCTAACACTAAATGACACAAGTAGGTAAACCTTTTGGTATAACTATAAAATAATACCACAAATAAAGCTACGGGTGATAAGTAAAAACAAATGGGGTTGATAAAATAAGTGGCCACTATAAATAAAGCAGCATTGACAAAAATAAAAATCAACGCTTTTTCAGCTCTTATAATACCCGCTGGAATTTCTCTAATCGCAGTCCTTGGATTTAATTTATCAAAATGTCTATCTAAATATCTATTAAATGCCATAGCAGTAGACCTTGCAGTTACCATACATACTAAAACCAATAAAAGTAGTTTAACAATATGTTCAGAAGGGGTATGTAAATCTTCCAAATGTTTAATTCCTAAAACAAAACCTATTAATGCAAAGGGTAATGCAAAAATGGTATGCGAAAATTTAACCAAACTCAAATAATTTTTTACTGCCAACATATGATAACTACACTTTTAATTAAAATTTATATTTTCTTCATTATCCCAAATCCTATCTCACCATCTCCCACAATACAATTGCCGCAGCTACTGAAATATTTAAAGAATGCTTCATGCCATATTGAGGAATCTCAATCACTCCATCACATAGCGCTAGCACTTCTTCACTCACCCCTTCCACTTCATTGCCAAATACGAATGCCAAAGATGCTTCATTTTTAACAGGTAAACTTTGGGAGAATTTTTCTAAAGATCTTCCTTCTGTTTGCTCAATAGCATACACTTTATAGCCTTGTTCTTTTAAGGCAAGTACCGCTTCTGCCGTTTGCTCGTAATACAACCAATCAACCGATTCTGTAGCGCCTAAAGCTGTTTTTTGAATATCTCTATGGGGAGGCTGTGGCGTATACCCACCTAAACAGATGCCTGCAATTAAAAAAGCATCGGAGGTTCTAAAAACACTACCCACATTGTGCATGCTACGGATATTATCCATAACCACCACCAGGGGCTTTTTGTTGGCCAACTTAAAGTCGGCCACCGACTTTCGTCCCAACTCGTCCATGGTTAGTTTGCGCATATGCAAAAGTAGGCTTTTTATGAAAAATTATGTAGGTTTGTCCACCATGTCAAAATCAAGTGCCGATACGCCACTCATGCAACAACACCGGGCTATTAAGCAAAAATATCCGGATGCCATTTTGTTGTTCCGCGTAGGTGATTTTTACGAGACATTTGGCGAAGATGCCATCATCGCTTCCAAGGTTTTACGCATCACCCTTACTAAAAGAAATAATGGAGCAGCTTCTTCTAGCGAACTAGCGGGTTTCCCACATCATTCCTTAGATACCTATTTGCATAAATTAGTTAAAGCAGGGCATCGTGTGGCGATATGTGATCAGTTAGAAGATCCAAAAAATGTAAAAGGAATTGTAAAAAGAGGCGTTACCGATATGCTCACTCCCGGTATAGCCACCAACGATAAATTATTAGAACATAAAAATAATAATTTCTTAGCGGCTATTTATGTAGAAAACGAAAAAGGAGGCATTGCTTTTTTAGATATTACTACCGGTGAATTTTTAATTGCCGAAGGCAACACCGATTATTTAGATAAATTATTACAAAGTTTACAACCTGCCGAAATATTACATCCTAAAAATTATCAGGCAGCCTTTAAAGAAATCTTTGGCAATGGATTTTATACCTATGGTTTAGATAGTTGGATTTTTGATGAAGCCTTCGCCACCGATTTACTATTTAAACAATTTCAAACACAAAGTTTAAAAGGATTTGGTATAGAAGATCAAAAAAATGGAATTATGGCAGCCGGTGCCATCTTGCATTATTTAAAAGAAACAGAGCATCCCCACTTACAACATATTCACACGATAAAAAGAATTGTACGCGACGAAATTTTGTGGATGGATAAATTTACCATCAGAAATTTAGAGCTAATTGGAAATGGCGCTGATAGAAAAGGGTTGTTAGAAATTATAGATGCCACTAAAAGCCCCATGGGTGCAAGACTATTAAAAAGATGGTTGGTATTTCCTTTGCAATCTTTAGATCAAATCAATAATCGACTAAATGCAGTAAGCAATTTATTAGAAGATAATACTACTTCGAATGAATTAGGCGAATTAATAGAATCCTGTGGCGACCTAGAACGTTTAGCCAGTAAATTATCTACCCGTAAAATTCAGCCACGCGAATTAGTACAATTAGCAAAGTCTTTAGAAGCTGTCACTACTATAAAAAGTATACTAGCAAATAATGCCAACAAATATTTACAACAAATTGCTTCCGATATAGCAGTTTGTGATAAAAGCAAGACTGCCATTTTAACTACTTTACAAGAACAGCCCCCTGCTACCATTGTAAAAGGTGGCTTTATCAAAGAAGGTGTTTCTGAAAGCTTGGATGAATTAAGAAATATATCGAGCGGCGGAAAAGATTTTTTAACACAAATACAAAACAAAGAAGCGGAAATTACCGGCATCTCTTCTTTAAAAATTGGCTACAATAATGTGTATGGTTATTATTTAGAAGTAACACATGTTCATAAAAACAAAGTGCCTGCCGAATGGATTCGCAAACAAACACTCACTACCGCCGAAAGATATATTACGCCTGAATTAAAAATTTACGAAGAAAAAATACTAGGGGCCGAAGATAAAATTTTAACCCTTGAGCATGAATTGTATCAACAATTACTCGACCAAGTGGTTACCGAAATGGGTGCTATTCAAAATAATGGTCAATTGATTGGAGTGTTGGATTGCTTATTATGCTTTGCTCAAATAGCTAAAGAAAATAAATATTGTAAACCTACTTTATCCGAAGACACTATTTTAAATATAACTGCAGGAAGACATCCAGTGATTGAAAAAAGTTTACCCATTGATGAAGCCTATATTCCGAATGATGTTTTCTTGGACCCTACTACCCAACAAATTATTATTTTAACTGGCCCTAATATGAGTGGTAAAAGTGCGGTGCTAAGACAAACCGCTTTAATTACTTTGATGGCGCATATGGGCTCTTATGTTCCTGCACAAGCAGCATTTATACCACTCACCGATAAAATATTTACCCGCGTTGGCGCCAATGACAATTTAAATGCAGGGGAATCTACTTTTATGGTGGAGATGTTAGAAACAGCCAGCATCTTAAATAATATTAGTGATCGTAGTTTAATTTTGCTAGATGAAATTGGAAGAGGTACTTCTACCTATGATGGCATTTCCATTGCTTGGAGTATTGTAGAATTCTTACACCAATCCAAGCAAAAGCCTAAAACACTTTTTGCTACCCACTACCATGAATTGAATGATTTAGAAGCACAACTTTCTACCGTGCATAATTATCATGTGAGTCATAAGGAAGTAGGTAATAAAATAATTTTCTTACGTAAACTCACCAAAGGAGGTAGCACGCATAGTTTTGGTATTCATGTAGCTAAAATGGCGGGCATGCCTAATATCTTAGTGAATAGAGCCAATGATATTTTAAAAGAAATGGAATTGAAAAATCAGGGTAGTCAAAACTTAGCAACCCCTAGTGTACAAGAACCTAATGCAAAATATCAATTATCTATTTTTGATGCGCATACCGAAACCTTTGAATCTATCCGAAAAGAATTAGATGAAATGGACATTAATAATTTAACGCCCGTTGAAGCCTTAATGAAATTACAAGCCATTAAGAAAAAGTTGAACTAATAAGAATTAATTTTTACTGACTAATATAGCGCTGTAAATAATTATGAATTTTTTGTTGCAAAGGTGCACTTACTGGAACAAGCGGTAAGCGCAATTCATTTTCTATCATCCCCTGCTCAAACATAAATGCTTTAATACCTGAAGGATTGTTTTCTTCATACATATAAGTATAACCTTCTACCAATAAATCATTAATTCTTTTGGCCATTGAAAAATCGCCTGCCATGGCAAAACGAATCATATCGGAAAATGGTTTAGGAAAAGCATTTGCTGCAACACTAATCACCCCATCGGCGCCACAAGCTATTTGCGCCATTACAATTTCATCATCTCCACTTACTACTAAAAAATCGGAAGGTCTATCTTTTAAGATATCAATCATCTGTGCCATATCCGGACCCGCTTCTTTAATGCCAGCAATATTTGGGTGCGATGCTAAACGAAGTGTGGTAGCAGCAGACATATTGCGACCAGTGCGACCAGGAACATTGTATAATAAAATAGGTTTTGGCGCCACATCTGCTAAGGCAACATAATGTTGAAACAATCCCTCTTGAGAAGGTTTATTATAATAAGGGGTAACACTTAAAATGGCTACCACTTTTGTTAAATCAAATTTGCTAAAAGATTTTATCACTGCTGCTGTATCATTTCCACCAATACCAACAACCAGTGGCACACGTCCATTTATTTTCTTAACGGTGCAATTAAAAACTTCTATTTTTTCTTGCTCAGATAAAACAACAGATTCACCAGTAGTTCCCAAAGTCACTAGATAATCTAGCCCACCAGCAATTTGAATATCAATTAAATTTTCAAGCGCAGTAAAATCGATTGATTTGTCTTTTTTAAAAGGCGTCACTAATGCAACACCTGTTCCTTGTAGGGTTTTTCTTAACATGGGGATAAAGATAATTAAATAATATTACGCTTCCTCCCAGAAGCCCATTTTGCTATACTTCTCTATTCTATTTTCAACACGCGTAGCGGGTGCGATATCTTTAACCGATGCTAATGCTGCAATAATTTTTTCTTTTAAAATAGCCGCCGCTTCTGTATAACTCCAATGTGCCCCACCCACTGGTTCAGGAACAATTTCATCAATCAAACCAAAACCTTTCATATCATTAGCCGTTAGTTTTAATTGTTCTGCGGCTACTTCCTTCTTATCCCAACTGCGCCATAAGATAGAACTACAACTTTCAGGAGAAATAACGGTATACCAGGTATTTTCCATCATCAGGGTTTTATCCCCTACACCAATGCCTAAAGCACCACCGCTAGCCCCTTCCCCAATGATACAGATAATAATAGGCACTTGTAAACGTACCATTTCATAAATATTACGGGCAATAGCCTCTCCTTGGCCTCTTTCTTCCGCTTCTAGGCCTGGGAAAGCCCCTGGAGTGTCAATAAGGCAAACTACTGGTTTATTGAATTTTTCGGCCAATTTCATCAATCTAAGGGCTTTTCGGTACCCTTCTGGGTTGGCCATCCCAAAGTTGCGTAATTGACGGGCTTTGGTATTACTGCCCTTTTGCTGACCTATCATCATGACGGTGTGACCATCTAATTCGGCGAACCCACCTACCATGGCTTTGTCGTCTTTTACATTGCGATCGCCATGTAATTCTATAAACTTATCGCACATATTTTGAATGTACTTTAAAGTATAAGGTCTATCTGGATGACGGCTTAGTTGCACACGCTGCCAAGGTGAAAGGCTTGCTGTGATTGCTTTACGCTTGTCTACAATAGATTGTTCTAATTGATCGATAGTAGCTGATAAATTAATTTTTGGATTTTTTTCTGCTAATTTTTTAGTCGCATCTATTTGTTCATACAGTTCTTTGATAGGTTGTTCAAAATCTAAAAACTGTCGATTAGGGTATACTGGCATAAGCTTCTATTGGGATGTAAAAATAATAAAGGTTTTTTAATAAAAGATTTGTTTAAAAAAGCAGTTTCCCCTTATCTTTGCAGCCCTTATTAGTGGATTTATCCACGAAGCAAGGATCGGTAGTTCAGTTGGTTAGAATGCCGCCCTGT
>CAINWZ010000065.1 GCA_903854725.1 uncultured Bacteroidota bacterium | reverse complement strand
CTTAACGCCGTTGTGGCTCAGTGGTAGAGCACTTCCTTGGTAAGGAAGAGGTCGTGAGTTCGATTCTCATCAACGGCTCAAAAGAGAGAAAAAGGAGTTGAAGCGTAAGAAATAGTGAATAGAACTAGGTGGTATGAGATGGTTGATTTAATTTTGAAAGCTATGGTTGATGGACTCGGTGGTCTATTAACGGCAATTATAAAAATAACATAAAAACAAATAAAGATGTCTAAAGAGACCTTTAAGAGGGAGAAACCCCACGTAAACGTTGGAACTATTGGCCACGTTGACCATGGTAAAACAACATTAACAGCTGCCATCACAGATGTATTATCTAAAAGAGGCTTAGCTACAAAGAAAAACTACGATGAAATTGATGGTGCGCCAGAGGAAAAAGAGCGTGGTATCACAATCAATACTGCACACGTAGAATATCAAACTGACAGCCGTCACTATGCACACGTTGACTGTCCAGGTCACGCGGATTATGTTAAAAACATGATTACTGGTGCTGCTCAAATGGATGGCGCTATTCTTGTAGTTGCGGCTACAGATGGTCCTATGCCTCAAACAAAAGAGCACATCTTGTTGGCACGTCAGGTAGGTGTTCCTCAAATCGTAGTATTCATGAACAAAGTTGACTTAGTTGATGATCCTGAATTATTAGACTTAGTTGAAATGGAAGTTCGTGATTTATTAACTTCTTACGGTTTTGATGGTGAAAAAACACCAATTATCCGTGGTTCAGCTACAGGAGCTTTATCTGGAGATCCAAAATGGTTAGATGCTGTAACAGAATTAATGAACGCAGTAGATACTTATATTCCTTTGCCTCCTCGTCCTATTGACCAACCATTCTTGATGTCTGTAGAGGACGTTTTCTCGATCACTGGTCGTGGAACAGTTGCTACAGGTCGTATTGAGCGTGGTATTGTTAAAGTAGGTGAGGCTGTAGAAATCGTAGGTTTGATGGATGCGCCAATGAGCTCAACCGTAACTGGTGTTGAGATGTTCAAAAAATTATTGGATCAAGGTCAAGCTGGTGATAACGCAGGTTTATTATTACGTGGTATTGAGAAAAAAGATATCCGTCGTGGTATGGTAATTTGTGCGCCTAAAACGATCACGCCACATACTGACTTCAAAGCTGAGGTTTATGTATTATCAAAAGAAGAAGGTGGACGTCATACTCCATTCTTTAATAAATACCGTCCTCAATTCTACTTCCGTACTACGGATGTAACTGGAGAGTGTTCTTTACCAGAAGGAACTGAGATGGTTATGCCAGGTGATAACGTTAGCATCACTGTAAAGTTGATCCAACCTATCGCTATGGAAAAAGGATTGAAGTTCGCTATCCGTGAGGGTGGAAGAACTGTAGGAGCTGGTCAAGTTACTGAGATCGTTAAGTAATTTAACTAAACATAATAACTGAAAGTCTTTGGTATAAGCGATTGCTTTTGCCAGAGACTTTTGGTTCATACGGGCATGGTGCAACGGTAGCATACGGGTCTCCAAAACCTTTGATCTGGGTTCGAATCCTAGTGCCCGTGCGAATGAATTGTGGAAGAATTGGTATATTGAGCAAAATTTGAGAATAAAATAGAAATATAAACTGTCTAGTTATGAATAAAATCGCCAACTATTTCAAGGAAAGTTACTTGGAATTACAGGAAAAAGTTACTTGGCCTACATGGACCAACCTACAACAAAGTACGGTAATCGTGTTGGTAGGAACTTTAATCATAACCACTTTAGTATGGTTAATGGATTTTTCAAGCAATCAATTACTAAAGTTGATTTACTCATTATTTAAGTAACACATGGAAACAGAAATATTAGATACACCCGTTACACCTGCTACGAAAGCTGCACCAGATACAAAATGGTTTGTGCTTCGTGTAGTTAGTGGAAAGGAAAAAAAGATTAAGGAATACCTTGATAAAGATATTCTTCGCAATAACTGGCAAAACATCAT
>CAINWZ010000064.1 GCA_903854725.1 uncultured Bacteroidota bacterium | reverse complement strand
CCATTGCTTCTTCCAGGAATAGGCCCTTTCCAAGGCTTGTATTCATTGAATCGGTGCGCCATTACAGCTTCTCCTGCAGTTTGCGTTAACATTTGAGAACGTAGTCCAATCAATCCTCTTGAAGGAATATCAAACTCTAAATGCTGCATTGTTCCTTTAGATTCCATAATTAACATCTCCCCTTTCTTTTGGGTAACCAAGTCAATTACTTTACCACTAAAATCTGCGGGAACGTCCACTACTAATATTTCAAACGGCTCATGTTTACGGCCATCAATTTCTTTCACTAATACTTGAGGATTACCTACTGTTAATTCATATCCTTCACGACGCATGGTTTCTACTAATACACCTAGGTGCAAAATACCACGACCAAATACCAAGAAACTATCTGCACTATCTGTTTCTTCAACACGTAATGCTAAATTCTTTTCTGTCTCTTTCATTAAACGATCACGTATGTGACGAGAAGTTACAAACTTGCCTTCCTTACCGAAGAAAGGAGAGTTGTTAATACTAAATGTCATACTCATCGTAGGTTCATCAACACTAATTACGGGTAAAGCTTCTGGATTTTCAGGATCAGCAATCGTATCGCCAATACTAAAATCTTCTAATCCTACCACAGCACATAAGTCACCTGAAACAACTTCAGTTACTTTACGTTTGCCCATCCCTTCAAATACGTATAATTCTTTTACTTTATTTTTCTTTAAGCTACCATCAGCTTTTACTAGTACAATATTTTGTCCTTCTTTAATCGTTCCTCTTTCTACTTTACCAATGGCAATACGACCTAAGAAAGAAGAATAATCCAATGAAGTAATTTGCATTTGTGTATGGCCTTCTTTTACATCTGGACCAGGAACATATTTTAAGATACCATCCATTAAAGGAAAAATATCTTCACATTTTGTTAAGCTATCATTGAACCAACCATTTTTACCACTACCATAAAAAGTAGGGAAATTTAATTGTTCTTCAGTAGCATCTAAATTGAAAAACAATTCAAAAACGGCATCGTGCACTTCGTCAGGACGGCAGTTCTCTTTATCTACTTTATTGATAATTACAATTGGCTTTAAATTTAATTGTAAAGCTTTTTGTAATACGAAACGAGTTTGAGGCATTGGGCCTTCAAAAGCATCTACTAATAAACAAACACCATCCGCCATTTTCAATACACGCTCTACTTCACCACCAAAGTCACTGTGACCTGGTGTATCAATTACGTTAATTTTAACGTCCTTATAGGTTACGGATGCGTTCTTACTTAAAATGGTAATACCCCTCTCACGTTCAAGCTCATTGCTATCCATGATCAAGTCCCCAGTTTCCTGGTTGTCTCTGAATACTTTTGTAGCGTGTAAGATTTTGTCTACCAAGGTAGTTTTACCGTGGTCAACGTGGGCGATAATAGCGATGTTTCTTATTTCCATGTACTGTTTTGAGGCTGCAAAGGTACATGGTTTAAGGCTCCTAAAAAAACAAATGGAGAAAAATGGAGTAATAAGATTTACACCCTTATATATATTTTATATTTATTTAATATATAACCCAATAGCCAGCAAACTAGCATAAAAGAAATAGCGAAAGCAAAAGAACCCCAATAGGGTGAAAAATGAGTGAACCCATTTTGGTAAATCCACTGAAATAAGTTCATATCACCCATTTTAACCATATTTAGACAGGAAACCAGGAGTTCAGAAAAAAGGTAGATAACGAGTGGGTTTTTACCAAATACCTCGAAAAAGCTTGCAAATTGGTGTTGATGATGCATCTCAATGCGATAAATAATGGTAGCCAATATAATCATATCCAATCCCACAGTTAAAAGTACAAATGAACTAGTCCATAGCTTTTTATTGATGGGAAATTGATAATTCCACATATAGGCTAAGAAAAGAAAACCAGCACCCCACATTAATAAATCGGTAAGGCCTTCATATGTTTTTCCCTTTTCCTGAACAAGCGAGCCAACCCTATATCCAATTAATACATTTACAATTGCGGGCAATGTACTCAACCAACCTTCTGGGTCAAATGCAAATCCTTCTCCATGATACATATGACTTTCTCCCATTAACCAAGTATCAAATTTAATGCCTGCATTACCTGTAATACTTAGAGGATCAGCAGGGGAACCGTAAGTCATTGAAATATACCAATAAGAAAGTAATAGCAGTGCTGCAAGGATCATCATTACTCTTTCATGCATATAATGTGCAATGATAGCAGCTATTCCATAACATAAAGCAATTCTTTGAAGCACTCCTAAAATTCTTGTATCACTTAAGGGGCCAGTGAAAGGAAACCAATACATTAAAAATCCAAGTAGGAAAATAAGTGCAGTTCGTTTTGTTATTTTTAATAAAAATGCAGGTGTGCTTAATTTATCCCACTTGGGTAAAACAAAGCTCATGGCATTACCCACTGCAAATAAGAAAGAAGGAAATACTAAATCTGTAGGAGTAAAACCATGCCAACTTGCATGCATAAAAGGGGCAAAAGTATGCGCTCCATCTCCTGGCGTATTCACAATAATCATTAAGCAAATTGTCATTCCTCTGAAAACATCTAGTGATAAAAACCTTTGATTAGACATACTAACATTTTAGATACTTAAGGTACATAAAAAATTTTTTTAAAACAAGGCATTTGGCCTAGTTTTAGTGCAAAATAGCATTAATGCGGAAGTTGAAAATTGGGTTCTTTATTTTAATCAACCTTGTTGCTATTTATCTACTAGGCCCTCATCCCGAAAAACCTTATTTTGACGACGTACTGCCTGTAATTTCTGCTCAAATTGCTTTGGACGAGTATGTAAGCAAAAATGAAAGTGTCTATAAAACTAAACCCAATAATGAAGCCAGAATTGTTTGGGCAGATTCGACACATCAAACCACCGATTATGCCATTGTGTATTTACATGGTTTTAGCGCAAGTCAAATGGAAGGCGACCCAGTGCATGTAAACATTGCAAAACAATTTCATTGCAATTTATATTTATCCAGATTGGCAGAACATGGCTTAAGAGGCTCCGACGCTTTACAAAATTTAACGGCAGAAAATTTATGGGAATCTGCTAAAGACGCTTATGCTATTGGAAAGAAATTAGGTAAAAAAGTAATTTTAATGAGTACTTCTACAGGAGGAACTTTAGCACTTCAATTAGCGGCTAGTTTTCCGGAAATTGCTGGACTTATTTTATACTCCCCTAATATTGAAATTTATAATCCAAGTGCTCCCATGTTAAATGATCCTTGGGGTTTGCAAATTGCAAGATTAGTGCAAGGAGGAAAATACAATAACATAAAATACCAACATAAAGATTATCCAAAATATTGGAATACACATTACCGTTTAGAAGCAACTGTTGCATTAGAAAATTTAATTGAAGCAACAATGACCGAAAAGTTATTTAAAAAAATAAATCAGCCTTGTTTAACACTTTACTATTATAAAGATGAAGCCCATCAAGACAAAGTAGTGAAAGTAACTGCTACGCAAAAAATGTTTGCACAAATAAGTACCCCCGAGCATTTAAAAGTTATAAAAGCAATGCCGAATACTGGCAATCATGTAATAGCATCTCCACTTGTTTCTAAAGATGTTGAAGGTGTTCAAAGAGAAACTGCAAAATTTATTGCAGAGAAAATTATCAAGCTGCAGCCATAATAATTAATGATCTGATGCAAGTGCCACAGCTATTTTAGAATCGGCGGTGCCGTAGTATAAATACCACTGCTTTTTATAATATACCAAGCCCTCTACAAAACATACATTATTCACTTCTCCTTTTAATTCATAGGCTTTGTCAGGTTGAATAAAAGGCTTAGCGGCTCTAGCAATAAGCTTATAGGGCAATGCCGTATCAAATAAAGCTTGTGCTGCTGCATAAGTAAATTTTGGACTTGACGGATCGTTATTATTGGCTGCATTACTACTATTATAAATAAGCACAATTCCTTTGGGAGTATACAATGCGAAGGGACCTGGCTCTACTAAACGACTATCAAAATAACCGGGCCTTGGTGAAAGTACCGACACTATATTTTTACGCTCTTCATTTTCCAAAACCTCCCAATGTAATAAATCGGTGGAATAGGCCATGAATAAATCGGTATCTCCAAAATACATCCAGTATTTATTATTGATTTTTTTAGCAACCATTTTTTCACCCATTCTTTGAGCAATGATAGCACCCGACTTAGACCAAGTATTACTATATTTAGGATTTGCTAAAACAGGTCCTTGTTTTTGAAAATGAATAAGATCATTTGAAGTAGCAAAACATAGACGAGCCGTTTTTCCATCATAGGCGGTGTAGGTTAAAATATAACCCCCCTCAGGATTTTCAACAATTCTCGGATCTTCAATGCCACCCTTTCCTTCGTAAATCGCAAAGCTATCTTTAGATGGATAAAATATGGGCTGTGCTTTTCTTTTAAAATGAATACCATCTTCACTAATGGCAAGCCCTATTCGGGAAGTCATTGCACTGTCTTGAGCGCGATATAGTAAATATACTTTACCATCTTTTACAAGTGCGGTGGGGTTTAAAACATTTTTGGCTTCCCATTGTACGGTATCATTTTGCAAGGGGCAAAAAAAACGACTATTGGTATCGGGCAGTAAAATAGGATTGACTATATCTACCTTATGAAAAGGAGGCGCCCAGTCACTTATATTGTTGTTTTCATGTACACTACTTGTACAAGCAGTTACTAAAATTAAAAAACACAATAAAGTATTTATTTTCATACTTACTTATTAATCAACTACTCTTTTATGTTTCGAAGAAACATAGGTATATACAGCAGGGATAACAAATAAAGTAAGTACCAAAGAAAACAATAATCCTCCCACCACCACTGTACCTAAAGGCTTACGACTAGTTGCTGCAGCACCAAGGCTGATAGCAATGGGTAATGCACCTAAGGCAGTTGCTAAGCTAGTCATTAAAATAGGTCTAAATCTTTGGGTTGCTGCTTCTAATACTGCTGCCTTAAGTTCCAATCCTTTCTCTCTTTTCTTATTAGCAAATTCTACAATAAGGATACCATTTTTAGTGACCAATCCTATGAGCATGATAATACCAATTTCAGAAAATATATTTAATGTTTGTCCAAATAACCATAAGCACAATAAAGCACCAGCTATGGCTAAAGGAACTGTTATCATAATAATAAACGGATCTTTAAAGCTTTCAAACTGAGCCGCCAAGACTAAATAAATTAATATCAATGCTAAAAACAAAGCAGAAGAAACATTGGAAGAACTTTCTTGAAAATCTCTTGAAGGACCGCTTAATGAAGTTTGAAAAGATTCGTCTAGTACTTCTTTAGAAATTCTATTCATGGTATTGACACCATCCCCAATCGTTTTGCCTTCTGCTAATGAAGCTGAAATTGTAGCAGAATTAAATCGGTTATAATGATATAAAGTGGGTGGATTGCTATTCTCTTCAAGTTTTAGCACCGTTGAAATAGCAATACTTTCTCCTCTATTATTTCTTAAGTATAATTTATTAATATCTGTAGGCATCGACCTATCAGATCTTTGCACTTGCGTAATAACTTCATATTGGCGATCGTTCATGATAAAATAGGCAGAACGCGCCCCACTAAAGGCAGACTGCAAGGCTTGAGAGATATCGGCAGTGGTTAATCCTAAATCACGCGCGCGCATTCTATCAATTGTTAAATCAAATTCAGGTTTAGTAAACTTCAAATTCACATCTACGTTTTGAAAAGTTTTATCTTTTCTGGCAGCATCTAAAAATTTAGGTATCGCTGAATGTAGTTTTTCAAAATCTAAATTTTGAATAATAAACTGTACAGGCAAGGAACCTCTCGACATCATACCAACTGAAATAGTTTGCTCTTCAATTGAGAAAACTCTTACATCTTTAAATTTCTTTAATTTTTTATTTAAATCACTTACAATTTCACTTTGTGTTCTATTTCTATTGGCGATAGGCACAAAACCTACTCTACTACTCACCGAACTTCCCCCTCCGCCCCATCCTGGAACACTACCAAATGTGAAAGCATGTTCAGGTATAGAGTCTTGAATAAGCCTAACAACTTTTAAGAAATTGCCTTTCGTTTCTTCAAAGCTAATACCTTCTTGTCCAGATAAGTTTACCCTTACTGCCCCTTTATCTTCAATGGGCGCCAATTCGCTTTGAATATTTTTACCAATTGCTACAATAATTACTAAACAGGCTACTACAATTACCCAAGCCATCCAACGTACTTTCAAAAACTTAGTTAATAAATTTTTATAGCCTAGTTCCATTCCTTTAAAGAAGGGTTCTGTTTTTTCATAAAAACTTCCCTGCTTGCCATCTTTTCTATTTAAGTATACATTTAATACAGGTGTAATGGTTAAAGAAACGAAAGCAGAAACCAATACTGCACCAGCAATTACCACTCCAAATTCTTTAAACAAAGAACCAATAAAACCTTCTAAGAAAATTACCGGCATAAATACCACCGCTAACGTAATAGAGGTTGAAATAACTGCAAAGAAAATTTCTTTACTTCCTTCTCTAGCTGCTTGCTTTAAAGGCAAACCCTCTTCCAGTTTTCTAAAAATATTTTCCGTGACCACAATGCCATCATCCACCACCAAGCCGGTGGCAAGTACAATAGCAAGTAAGGTTAATACATTAATAGAAAACCCTGCCATATACATGATAAAGAAAGTCGCAATTAAAGAAATAGGTATATCAATTAAGGGTCTAATAGCAATTAACCAGTTTCTAAAAAAGAAAAAGATAACAAGTACCACCAAGCCAAAGGAAATAAAAATAGTTTCTCTTACTTCTTGTAAGGCACGGCGTATTGTCTTAGTATTGTCGATAGGTACTGCAAATTCTATATCTGATTTGTTAGATTTTTTTACTTCCTCTAATCTTTTGTAAAACTCATCTGCAATTTTAATATAATTCGCGCCAGGTTGTGGAGACAAATTAATCATTACTGTTTGTACACCATTAAAAAAGGTACCTTGATCTTCTTGCTCTGGACCTAATTCTACTTTTGCTACATCTCCTAATTTAACAATTCCCGTTGCATCTTGTTTTAATATAATATTTCTAAAATCCGACTCTGTGGTAAGTCTTCCTAAAGTTCTAATAATGAACTCTGTTTTTTTACCATAAATTTTACCAGAGGGTAATTCTACGTTCTCTTTATTTAAAGAAGTCTGAATATCATTAAATGCAATACCGTAGGCATTCAATAAATCTGGATCAGGAAAAATACGCATGGAGAATCTTTTTCCTCTTACACTCACGCCACTTACTTCATCAATGGTTTGAAAACGTTGTTGCAATACGTTTTCTGCATATTCCGTTAGTTCAAAAGCACTCTTTGTTTTACTCCTTAAAGTCATTAACAAAATAAAGTCTGAATTTGCATCGGCCTTTGAAACAATAGGTGGATTATTAATATCCTCAGGTAAACTTCTAGCAGCTTGACTTACTTTATCACGCACATCATTCGCAGCAGTCTCTAAATTGACGCCTAAATTAAATTCAACAGTAATATTGGAAGAACCAACAGAACTTGAAGAGTTAATAGTTCTAATACCAGGAATACCATTGATTGATTTCTCTAAGGGTTCGGTAATTTGATTTTGGATAACCTGCGAATTCGCTCCTGAATAAGTAGTTTGTACATTAATTATAGGAGGATCAATGGCAGGATACTCACGCAAAGCCAAAAATGAAAAACCTACTAAGCCAAAAATAATAATGGCAAGGTTCATAACTGTGGCAAGTACCGGACGTTTTAACGAAAGTTCAGATATATTCATCTAAAAAGATTATTTAAAGGGGCTATTTAGTAATGTCTATGATAGGTATAGTTTTACCCACTTTTAATTTATTGCCTTGTCTAACAAAAAGCATTCCTGCAACAATAACGCTATCTCCTACATTAATACCTTTTACAATCTCAACAGCGCTTGCAGTTCTATAGCCAGTTTCTACATCAACGAATTGTGCCATGCCATTTTTTACAATTGCCACTTGTTTACTTTTTGATTCTGGAATAATCACATTGGTAGGCACCATGATGATAGGCTTTTTACTATTCTCTGCTAAGTATACTTTAACATAAGCACCTGGCAACATTTTGCCTTGTAACTGAGCACGTACCTTAATATTTCTTGTTGTTGTATTTATTTGAGGTTCAATAGCAAAAATAGATGCGTTCAATTTTGTCTTTCCACTTTCAATTCCTTGTACTTTAATAGACTTGCCCACTTTAACATAGGACTCAAACATTTCAGGAAGTGTAAAATCTATTTTTAACTTATCTGTTTTTTGTAAAGTAGCAATGGTAGAAGTGGTATTAATAAATGCACCAAGACTTACTTGTCTTAATCCAATTTGACCAGTAAAAGGAGCTTTCACGATGGTCTTATCTATTAAAGATTGTGTGTAGGCTAGATCTGCTTTAGAACTTTTTACTTGTTGTAATGAAATATCATAATCGCTTTGATTAATGCCTTTTACTTTTAACAACTGTAAATTTCTTTGCTCATTTATATTAGCTAATTCTAATTGAACCTTAATTTTTTCCAATTGCGCTTGCAAATCGGCATCATTAATTTTAGCTAAAATGGTCCCAGCTTGTACCGTTTTTCCCTCTGGTATTTGTAAATAGGTAATTCGTCCATTTATTTCGGGACGCAATTCAATAGACTCAGCAGCAAGTACACTACCATT
>CAINWZ010000063.1 GCA_903854725.1 uncultured Bacteroidota bacterium | reverse complement strand
TTTTAGATCAATGAAAGACAAAGCGATTGTTTGTAATATTGGTCACTTTGATATTGAAATTGATATGGCATGGTTAAATAAAAACTATGGTCATACAAAAGATACCATCAAACCACAAGTTGATTTATACAATATCGAAGGAAAAGATGTTATCATTTTAGCAGAAGGTCGTTTAGTAAACTTAGGTTGTGCTACTGGTCACCCTAGCTTTGTAATGAGTAACTCTTTCTCTAACCAAACCTTAGCTCAAATAGAATTATGGACTAACCATAAGAACTACGAAAATAAAGTTTACGTTTTACCTAAGCATTTAGATGAGAAGGTAGCTCGTTTACACTTAGCTAAAGTAGGTGCTGAATTAGATGAATTAACTACTGAGCAAGCTGCTTATTTGGGTATACCTAAAGCAGGTCCGTTTAAGTCTGACGCATACAGATACTAAGCTGAAATAGACACTACCCCACTATTTATAAAGTAAAAAAAGGTAGCTTCTACTATATATTCAAAATTCCCCTAGCCGTTCCTGAGCAATCAGGAACGGCTTTTTTATTCTATATTTTTAGTACCTTTAAAGTAATAGTTCATGCTGTGTATAATAGCCTAAATAATCAATGTAACTATACATATTCTTAATAGAGTTGGCACTTAAACTACAATAAATCGATTTTCTATGAAACTGAACAAACTTTTATTAATCGCACTAACCATTAGTGGCTTATCAAAACTAAATGCACAAACAGTAAGCATTATCCCTGAACCATTTCAAATGACAACTCGTGCAGGACTATTTACTTTGCCAAAAAGTATTGCCATCAATGCACCTTCCACTGCAAATGCTATCGTAGATGAAATGGCCAATAAATTAAGAACTGTCACTGGCAAAACAGTTTATTTCACTAAGAATAAACCTGCCATAGATTTACAAATTATAAACGATGCTAATTTAGGAACTGAGGGATATACTTTAGATATCAATGAAAAAGGAATACAAATAAAAGCCAATGGCAATGCTGGACTATTTTTTGCTTGGCAAACTGTTCAACAATTACTGCCTGCTGCTATTTATGGCAAAACACTACAAAATACTACCAACTGGCAAGTACCCTTTGTCAATATATTAGATAAGCCCCGTTTTGGATGGAGAGGAATGATGTTAGATGTTAGTAGACACTTTTTTACTAAAGGGGAAGTATTAACATTTATTGACGACATGGCGCGTTATAAATACAATCGTTTTCATTGGCATTTAACAGATGACCAAGGTTGGAGAATTGAAATTAAATCCTTACCAAAATTAACAAGCGTAGGTGCTTGGAGAGCAGAAAGAAAAGGAAAGTGGATGAATATAACTACTCCGCCCATTGATGAACCAAAAACATACGGCGGATTTTATACACAAGAAGATATTAAAGAAGTAGTTGCTTATGCTAAAGCGAGATTTATTGAAGTAATTCCAGAAGTGGACGTACCTGGTCATAGCATGGCCATGAACACAGCCTATCCATTTTTAAGTACCACACCTGATTATCCTTTTCAAGTAAATGCTGGCGATGAGTTTATGGATTGGGAAGGAATTAATGGACATGTTGCGGCAAGAATTGATAACTCACTAGATCCTTCCAATGAAAAAGTATATGAATATTTAGATAAAGTTTTTACTGAAATTGCACCTCTATTTCCTTTTGAATACATCCATATGGGCGGTGATGAAAATGCAAAAAATAATTGGGAAAAATCTCCAAATGTGCAAGCTTTTATGAAAAGAGAAGGCTTAAAAAATATAACCGAAGTACAAAGTTATTTTGTAAGAAGAATGCAAAAAATTATTAATAGTAAAGGAAAGAAAATGATGGGATGGGATGAAATACTAGAAGGCGGATTAGATGGCGACGCTGCAGTAATGAGTTGGAGAGGTGTTAAAGGAGGCATAGAAGCCGCCAAACAAAATCATAAAGTAGTGATGTCACCTAACGATTATAATTATATCGACTTTTATCAAGGGGAAATTACTGCGGAAGGTAAAGTATACCGTGGATTAAGAATGAAAACAACTTATAGCTATGAGCCAGTGCCAGACGGCATCGACCCTACTTTAATTTTAGGCAACCAAGCGAATCAATGGTCGGAGCAATTATTTGATCTTAGATATGCTCAATACATGACTTGGCCTAGAGGATTAGCTGTTGCAGAAACCAGTTGGTCTCCCAAAGAAAAAAAGAATTGGAATAGTTTTACTAAAAAAGTAGAACAACAATTTGAAAAATTAGATGCTGCCAATGTGCGATATGCTAGAAGTATGTATGACCCTATTGTGACCACTCAATTAAATTCAAAAGGTGAATTAATAGTTAATATGGAAGGCGAAATAGAGGGACTTGATATTTATTATACGATGAATGATCAAATGCCAGATAATTATAGCTCAAAATGCACAGGTCCTTTTGTATTACCAGAAGATGTTTTATCATTAAGAATAATTAGTTACAGAGATGGTAAACAAATTGGTAAATATTTAAACATCCCAATGGAAGCATTGAAAAAAAGAGCTGTTAAGGTATTATAATTAATCTATCATAGAATGTAATGCTTAAAATATTTCTACTTGTCCCTCTGCTATGCATTCATGTTTTAGCAACCGCACAAATTAGAAGTTTTGAAAAGAATATTGCGCTTTCTAAAGATACAGGTGTTGTTCAAAAATTTATAAAGAAATTCAAGGGAAAGCCTATTTCTTTTATAGATTCAACTAGTATTACGCTTAGTAAGTACATGAAGGCGGTGGCTAATTTCGAGGGCAAAAGAATTAATAGCATACATATTGAACAAAAACATTTTGGAACCAATCTCAATAATTCTAATAGTTTTAAAAAAGATCTATTAACTGGTTTTGCAGACAAGCTACACAATAAGACCAATGAAAATGTTATAAGGAAAAATTTATTCATTCACGAAGAAGAAATAGTTGATCCGCTCATAATTGCCTATAATGAAAAGTGGTTAAGAGATTTGCCTTTTATTCAAGATGCTAGAATTCTGGCTTATTCAAGCAGTAATGATTCAGGCGCTGTCGATTTATGGGTAGTGACTAAAGATATATTCCCTTTTGGAGGTAGTTTCAATATTAGAAATGAAAGCTCCTACACCTCCAATTTTAGCACTGAAAATGCAAATGACGGCGGAAACTCTTTTAACCTAATTCATAATTTTGATAATAAAAGAGATGTCAAGCCCAGTTGGGGATTTGATTATACTTTGAGAAATATTAGCGGCAGTTTTATGGATATTGCCTTAGGTAGCAATACGCTTTCGTCAAATTATAGCAATGGCGATTTATCTGCATCACGTTATTACATTAAAGGTAATAGACCCTTACTAAACCCATTAAGTAAATGGACCTGGGGATTTGATTGGAATGTTTCAAAAAATAAAAATGTTTACCCCAACTCTTGGTCGGACTCACTTTATAATAGCAGTTTAAAATATGAGCTTTCTCATTTTGATACCTGGGTAGGCTATCAACTTTTTCGCAATACCCATTTTTTCGAAAACCATAACCCCCGCTACTTTTTGCAATTGAGATACCTCAATAATCAATATACACAACGCCCTTTAGATTATATTTTACAATTAGATAGAAACTATCAAAATATAGAAGCCTATTTAAGTTCTTTTACTTTATTTAAACAACAAATAATTAGAACTCAATATCTATATGGCTTTGGAAGAAATGAAGATTTACCTACTGGAAAATCTGTTGTATTTACAGCAGGTCATTATACAAGAGAACATACAACACAGCCCTATTTAGGAGTACAATTAGAAAATTACCAACTTCTATCTAATGAAAACTTTAGGCATGGAAACTTAAGTATAGGAAGTAGCTATGTAGACAATCAAATTCAAGATTTCAGATTTTTAGCAAGCATAGAACAAATAAGTAAATTACACTACTTAGAAAGTGGTTTTAAATACAGGTCGATATTTAATTTTAGTTTTGCCCAAACACTCAAAAATAAATTTAATGAGGCTTTACTTATTAATAGCATTTATGGCATCCCTCAATTAAATAAAGAACGTATTTATGGGGGCACTCGCATAGGCTTTAACTGGGAGTCCATATGGTATAATTCAAGATCTTTTTTTGGATTTAGAACCTCCCCTTTCGCCTTTATGAATCTAACTTATATTAGAACTGTAGGCGATTTAATTAAACAAGGTGAAATCTATTCCTCCGTTGGCTCAGGCATGAGAGTCAGAAACGAAAACCTTCTATTTGGCACCATCGAATTAAAGGCTTTTTACTTCCCAAGAACAAATCTTCAAATGAGCCCTTGGAATATAAGCTTGCTTACCAACCTTCGCTATAAATACAATTCCAGCATTATTAAAAAGCCTGATTTTGTGCAAATAAATTAGCAGAAACACATAGTTTCAAATCAACTTTTCCTACTTAATTTTGTTATACTTATTATGGTTCAAGCATACAATTTTTTAGCAAGCTGGCAGTTGTTTCCCGAGAAGAGCGAATTCGAGTATCAACTAGTGCCGAAGTCCGGGAATTACAAAATAGAAAGCGTGCAAAATGCACATGCTCTTAGTTTTAGTCACAATTGGGTGAATATAGAAAATGAGGCTTTTTATGCGCAGTATACTGTTATCCCTAATGGAATGGAACATGCTTTTGATAATCTCTTATTAGCCGACAAAGTATTGGCTGAAATTAATAATGGTTCTTGCTTAACGGTGCAATTTCATAAAGACAATAAAGAAGTATTAAAAGTAGTTCATGAAATATTAGCCAACGGATTTTTAAAAGTCACTCATTATGGTTGTAAAGAAAATGGAGACCCTTTTAAAAATATAGAGGTATACCACAAGCAATTAAGTGTACTCCCTTATGCTTCTTCCGCTGGCAGCGTTGCCATTCGACCCACTAAAGAAGGAGTGATCAAGCACAAAGCTTTATCTGCAATGGAAGATCAAACCAACATGCAGTTAAACCAAATTAAAGAACAAATTGAATTATTAGCAAGACAAGCGCAGGAAATTAGAAAGCGTAAAGAATTAAGCTTAATGATTTATGAAGCAAAAATAACTTTCAAGCCACAAATAGGACAAGTGTATCATGTATATGAAAAAACTGATGGTTCACATGTGCTTTCCTTAGTGGCTCCTAGTGAATGGGGCGGCGGGTCTGGGCCTTTCGCTGGTTTTATTGCAACCGTAAAATTACTAGCAGATCACACTTGGATCGAAGTTGCTTAGCATTAAATGCTAGGTAAGTAAAATAGTATCACAGAAATTATCATAGTATGATAATGGCAAATATTACAAGTACTAATAACCGTAATTAGCTAAAATAGCATCTACCTTTTTTTCAACTGCTGCATCTTTTACAACAGCAGGTGCATGATGCTTCTTAATGGTGGCATCAAAAATTAATGGCCCTTTAGTTCCCCAATGTTTATTGGATACAAAACTATCAACTCCTTCTATATCTTTAGCTGGATTGGTTCTTGTAAAAGTGGCCCAAATAAAATTATTATATTCAGCCGCCATCCATGTAGCATCTTCTGTAATAATAAGCATGGCTACTCCTTCTTTTTCCAATAAGATTTCTCCACTTCCTTTTAAACTTTCTTGTAATGAAGCAATAGAAACAGTATTTGCGTTTAAAGCTATCACCCCTGGCATGATTAATTGCGCATTGGCATTTAATTCATTAATTTTCGAAGGTATAACAGTTGCTAATTTTCTGCGCACTTCACCATATGCCGCCAAGACTAATTTAGAACCACTATTTAACCCATCCCCTGAATAATCCAAGGTATCCATAGTAGTGTTAGTATGAAAATGCAAGTCGGTAGAAAAATCCATCCTTGATAACATGTACTGTAAAAACTCAGGTACTTTATTGACATCCAATTTGAATTCCCCATTAATACCTGTATCCCCCTTTTTATTTTGGGAAGCTTCCGCTGTAATCCAAACAAATTTCGCCAAACTTAATTGGCCTGTTCCTAAAATATGATTTGCGATGGTTAATATTTCTGCAGGTTTTTTATTTTCCAAATATGGCGTATATCTTTCACTCCCTATCGCTAATAATAAAGGATGTACTCCTGCAGCATCTACTGCATGTACTTCTTTCAACCCTGGAATTTCATTAGAGACCGCTGATCCTGTAATGGCATGAATCAATTGACCAAAGCTTGTATCTTCCTGTGGAGGCCTTCCTACCACTGTAAATGCCCATATTGCATTCTTTCTGGCATAAACTTTATGCACTTTCATGACGGGAAATGGATGTTGCAAACTATAATATCCTAAATGATCTCCAAAAGGACCTTCGGGTTTATTTTCACCAGGAAATACTTCCCCTGTTATAACAAAATCGGCATCAGTACTCACACAAAATCCATCTATATAAGTATACCCAAATCTTTTGCCTGCTAACACGCCCGCAAAATTCATTTCACTCATTCCTTCAGGTAGCGGCATCACTGCTGCAACAGAATGTGCAGGTGGCCCACCAATAAAGCAACTTACTTTTAAGGGCAGCCCTTTATTATTGGCCTTGGTTTGATGCACCCCAATACCACGGTGTAATTGATAATGCAAGCCAATCTCTTTATTTAAAATATAATCATTGCCATTTAATTGAATGCGGTACATGCCTAAATTAGAATTGCCTATCCCTGGCTTATCGGCATCTTCGGTATACACTTGGGGTAGTGTTACAAATGCTCCACCATCCATGGGCCAATGATGTATTAAAGGAAGGTCGCTAATTTGTATCTCTTCAAACAAAACCGGTTTGGAAATAGGATTTTTAGTAGGCAATGCATTAAGAGCTGCAGGCAAAGCTGCTAAAGATTTAATTGGATGTTGTAAGGCCGCTAATGGATTAATTTTTATATCAATTAACTGTTTGACTGCTGGAAGTGTTCCTCTAAAAATAAATTGACTGCGTTCTAATGTGCCGAAAATATTAGATGCGGCGCGAAACTTAGATCCTTTCACTTTTTCAAATAAAATAGCGGGTCCTTTTTGTTCAAAAATGCGCAAATGAATGGCTGCCATTTCTAAATACGGGTCTACCTCTTCTTTTATACGTAAAAGCTGACCGGTACGTTCCAAATCCAATAAACAAGCCTCTAAACTAGCATATCCCATTCTCTTATATTTGAGTTACAAAAATAACTTAAATTCGCCTATGACTCGTTTAAGTGTTAACATAAATAAGATTGCCACATTAAGAAATAGCCGTGGCGGCGACAACCCCAATTTAGTGCAAGTGGCCAAGGACTGTGAACGTTTTGGAGCCGAGGGCATAACGGTACATCCCCGCCCAGACGAAAGGCATATTCGTTACCAAGATGTTTACGATTTAAGCGCTATGCTGACCACAGAGTTCAACATAGAAGGCAACCCAAAGGAAGAAAAATTTGTACAATTGGTATTAGCCAATAAACCGCATCAAGTTACCCTAGTCCCCGATACTTTAGGACAATTAACAAGCGACCATGGCTGGGATACTATTAAAGAACAAGCTTATTTAAAAGAAATTATTGCTGTATTTAAAAATGCAGGTATCCGTGTTTCCATTTTTGTAGACCCCATAGAAAAAATGGTGGAAGCCGCCGCATTAACAGGAACAGATCGTATTGAATTATACACCGAAATGTATGCGAAGCAATTTGCAGCTGGCAATAAAGAAACTGCCATTGCCCCTTATCTAAAAGCATCTGCAGTGGCGCATTCACTAGGATTGGGTATTAATGCAGGTCATGATTTAGATAGATTTAATTTACCTTATTTAGTACAACAAATTCCAACGATTGATGAAGTAAGTATTGGGCATGCTTTAATTAGCGATGCAATTTATTTAGGCTTAGAAAATACCATTCAATTATATAAAAGAGCGCTCGTCCATTAGACATAATTAAAACATCCTTACCCTAAATAGATTCTTATATAAATTATAAAAAAAGTTTCATGAAAAAGTATATATTTTTATTTGTTACGACTTTCATTTTCATATTTGCCACTAAAAATACATTAGAAGCGCAAGAAAAGTTTGGACCTACTCCTACTAAGCAGCAATTGGCATGGCACGAAAAAGAGTTTTATTTATTTATGCATTTTGGCCCAAATACTTTTACCGATTTGGAATGGGGAAAAGGAAGTGAAGATCCGAATGTATTTAATCCAACACAACTAGATTGTAATCAATGGGCACGCATCGCAAAAGCTTCTGGTGCTAAAGGAATTATTATTACTGCCAAACACCACGATGGATTTAGTTTATGGCCCAGTAAATTTAGTAAGCATACTGTAAGAGAAAGTAAATGGATGGATGGAAAAGGCGATGTCATAAAAATGTTATCAGAAGCTTGCAAAAAAGCAGGCATAGAAATGGGCGTATATATTTCTCCATGGGATAGAAATCATCCCAAATATGGCACTGCCGAATACAACGACATCTATATCCAGACCATGAAAGAATTATTAACTGGCTATGGCAATTTTTTTGAATTATGGTGGGATGGTGCGAATGGCGAAGGCCCAAATGGGAAAAAGCAAGTATATGATTTTACAAGATTTAAAGACTCTGCGATGTCTTATCAACCTAATATTGTCATCTTTAGTGATATCGGACCACATATTCGTTGGGTAGGTAATGAAAATGGATTGATCAATGAAACCAATTGGAACTTATTAGATACTGCAGGATTTAAAAGAGGCGAAGGCGCACCTACTGGTGATACTTTGAATAGAGGAAATTTTAATGGGAAAAATTGGATTGGTGCTGAAGCAGATGTTTCTATTCGCAAAGGTTGGTTTTATCATGCCGAAGAAGATGCGACAGTAAAATCGGGTAGTACTTTATTTAATTTATATTTAAAATCGGTAGGTCATGGCGGCAATATGATATTAAATGTACCTCCTAATAGAAAAGGATTAATTGCTCCAGAAGATTCAGCTGCTTTAATGGATTTTAGAAAAATTCGCAATCAAGCCTTTAGTATCGATTTATTTAAATACGCTTCTATTATAGAAACTGATAAAGGAATGAAAATTCATAGTAAACAACCGGTTAAACTAAATACCATTCAACTTAAAGAAAAAATACAATTTGGACAACGTGTAATTTCCTTTGAAGTAAAAGCAGGTTCCAATGCCATAGATGCGGTAAAGATATTTGAGGGTACTACCATTGGACATAAAAGAATTATTCAATTTCCTGTAATAACAGCAAATTATTTCGAAATTAATATACTATCCACCAAGGCAAGCCCCTTATTGTTGCCTGCCGCAGGATTTCTAATTAAAAATTAACTTAACTTGCATCAAATTTCAATTATGTCTACACCTGCATTAGTTGGTATTATTATGGGAAGCGATAGTGATTTACATGTAATGCAGGCAGCTGCAGATACTTTAAAAACATTCAATATTCCCTTTGAATTAACAGTTGTATCAGCGCATCGCACACCAGATCGTATGGTGGAATATGCTAAAACAGCACGCAAGAGAGGCTTACAAGTTATTATAGCGGGTGCCGGTGGCGCAGCGCATTTACCAGGAATGGTAGCTGCATTAACAAGTTTACCTGTGATAGGTGTTCCTATAAAATCGACTCATTCAGCCGACGGCTGGGATAGTATCTTATCTATATTGCAAATGCCGGGTGGTGTTCCTGTTGCAACCGTTGCCTTAAATGGTGCTAAAAATGCTGGTTTATTAGCTGCCCAAATTATTGGTAGTACCGATGCTAAAATTGGGACTGCTATGGATGCTTATAAATTAAATTTAGAATCAGAAGTGATGACCAAGGTAGAAAATATGAAAGCTACTTGGAATAATGAATTTGATAAGTAGTTGCTGCTATAAATAAGAAAGATAAGGCTGGATAAGATAACTACCCTAGTTCATTCACTACTTTAGATTTCAACTTTAATTATTTTCTATTTACTATTTTTTATTAATAGTTATAATAGTAAAACTAGGCTTTAAAGTTTTACTCAATACCGATGATTGTTGCATAATAACATCCACCCAATCCCATCCATACTCACCTACCCACTCAGAAAAATTTTCCACTCTTTCTTGCAAACTATTATTAGGGAATAAAGAACTTTTGATAGCTTGTAGGCGATCAATTGATGTTTTTTGTTTTCTCTTTTCGGCACGAATCATCTTCTTCTCTAATAATGCTAATTTTTTTTGCGCTTGTATAGATAAGTTTTGCGCATGGTCGCCCAATGAAGCATCTATCTTAATGACGTCTTGTTGTATAGATTGATATAAGCTATTTAAAGAGGCTATATGATTGGTTAATGCCAGATTTTCTTTGGTTTGATTTTTTATATATTCGAGTTCTAGTGCTAAAGTTGGATTAAAAATAGACTCCAGTGAAAAACCTAATTTATCCCAATGTGCATTTTGTTTTTCATTTATAAACACAAACGAATTACGCAATTGCAAAAGTGGGTAATGAACATTTACTGCGTCAAATACATTTTTAAGTTCCATCCAATACGCTAACTCCCCTCCTCCACCAATAAAGGCAATACCTGGCAAAATTGTTTCCTGATACACACCTCTTAAAATAACATTTGGACTAAACCTATCCGGATGCGCGTGTAATTCTTTTATAATTTCATCTTCGGAAAATTTAATATCGGTATCTACTATAACATAAGTAGCCTCTTGTTTTTCAATTCTAGTCCTACTATTATCTGTTAAATAAAATAAATTAATAGGGCGACCTTCGGACTGCACATGATATTTCTTTGTTAACTGCTGCAATGTAGGCTGAATAGCTTTTTGAGAGAAGCCCGTCTTTAGTTCTTTTTCCATCACTTCTACAAATAATGACTTAAATGCTGCGTCATCTGGCTGCAAAACCACTAAGCCATACTGACCAAAATAAGCATGCACTAATTCCAAAGTAGCTTCATTAATGGTAGCTCCTTTCTGATAGGCTTGTTTTAAAATAGCTAAGGCTTCTTTGCCAGCTTGCTTGACAGACCAATATCCCTCCAGATTTTGTAATAATTTTACTAGTTCGTCATCTACCTTCATTCTGCCTATGGCTCCTTTCTGTTTTGTATTCCATTGATAGGCTTCACCTGCCAAAGTATACGAACCAACTTCTTGCAAATCGGCATCTTCCGAACCCATATAATAAACTGGTACAAAATTATACTTAGGGAATTGCTTTTTCAACTCAGCTGCAAGCTGAATGGCGTGAATGATTTTATAAAAAAAGTAAAGTGGCCCCGTAAAAATATTAGGTTGATGCGCTGTGGTTATCGTAAAAGTATTTTCCTCTAGCAATAAATTTACATTTGCATTGACAGCCTTAAAAGCTTCTTTGCTTTCGGCGCTAGCTTGATTGCTTTGCGTTTTTTGCGCTAATGTTTCGTATTGTTTTTGCAACACAGAAAACAATACTTTTCTATTGGTTGGAAAGCTAGCTCTTTGTTCAATTGCCTTTTTAAAACCCTCCAAATTTGGAGCATACTTCACGAAAGTTTGCGCCTCCCCTTTTAATTCAATATAATCATTGACTAAGGATGTGAATAAACCAGTTTCACGATAAGGTATTTGAGTGGCGTTAAATTTCATTAATTGTCGAATCTTTCTGGATTGTAAAAACTAATATCAATACTGGTTGGTTTTTCGTCTACAATTTCTGAAACTAATTTACCGGTACCTGCACCCAAACTTAATCCTACCATTGAATGCCCTGTTGCCATTATTAAATTGTTCCATTTTTTTGTTCTACCAAGATAAGGTAATCCATCGGCAGAACAAGGTCTATAACCATACCAAACCTTATCTATAGTAGGAACAGGGATGTCAAATTCAGGAAAATATCTTTTCACCGCTTTTAAAATACCTACTACCCTGTTAATTCTAGGAGCTGCACTAGTGGTCGTAATTTCCATGGTGCCTCCAAAACGCATTTTGTTATTGTCCATGGGCGTAATAGCAACGCGTCCTTCTATAAATACTGCAGGATAATTTGTTCTATAAGGTGTATCCTCTAAAGTAATGGAATATCCCCGACCCGGCATTAAAGGTAAATTGATATTTAATTTTTCGGCCAGTTCTCTGCTCCATGAACCAGTAGCCAACACGACTGCGTCTGCTTTATATTTATTATTTGAAGTAATAACAGCAGTAATCTTTCCTCCCCCTTTTTCAAAATCTACTACGGCTTCATTGGTTGCAAATTTTACACCCTTGCTTTTTAGGTCAGCAATTAATTGCTGCATTAATTTAGCTGGATATAAATGCCCATCACATGCAAAATAAATGGCCCCCATTGCATCCATCTTATGATTAGGTTCCATCGCAAATAATTCTTGCTGATTCAATAATTTAGTATCAGTCAACCCTAACTCATGCGCTCTATGCACCAAATGACGAGAATGTTCGGCAGCTTTTTCTGTTTGAAATATTTCAAGTAAGCCTTTATGTTCATAGGCAAATTTAAACTGAGGCAAAGCTTCCCATTGTTGATACCAATGCTTGCTTAAAAAAGCATAATCTCTTAGTGGAATGGCTGCTCGCTCCACTTTTTCTGGGGTAGCTTCTTTCATAAATTGCAATCCCCATTTTATTAAACTCAAACTTAATCTTGGCTTTACATAAAAAGGACTCTCTGCATTAAACATCCACTTTAATCCTTGCTTCACAATTCCTGGTGTTGCCAATGGCGTAAAATGACTTGGACAAACATAACCCGCATTCCCATAAGAACAGTTTTGTGTCATATCTGTTTGATCAATAACAGTAACCTGATGCCCTGCTTCTTGTAAAAAATAAGCACTGCTCAATCCTACTATTCCCCCGCCAATGACAACTACTTCCATAACATAAATTAAAGGACAAATTTCGTAAAAATTGCGTTCATAACCCACTTAAATATGATGGATTTTATAGAATTACCTACATCAAACTACCTGGAAACCTGCAGCATAAGGATCGTCTGCTTTATCAATGGATATAGTATTAAAACCGTATATCTTGGCCCAGCCTTCAATAGAAGGAATAATGGCTTCTTTCCCCCCAATTGTAGTGGTTGCTTCTACTTTACCGGTAAAAACTGATCCAATTATACTTTCATGTAAAAAAGGAACCCCTTGCTTTAATTTTCCCTTAGCATGCCAATGGGCTAATCTTGCCGAAGTACCTGTTCCACAGGGTGATCTATCAATTGCTTTGTCTCCATAAAAAACAGCATTGCGCGCTGTGTTTTTTGCATTTAACACTTTACCCGTCCATAAAATATGAGAACAGCCATTAATAGTGGGGTCCAAGGGATGTACAAAAGTATTTGTTTGATTAATTCTTTCTCTAAGAATACCACTCCATGCAATTAATTGTCCTGCAGTATAATTTTCAATGCCTGTAAAATTTTCTTGTACATCCACAATGGCATAATAGTTTCCGCCATAACATACATCTACCGACAATACTCCTAAGTCGGGACAAATAACTTTTATATTGTCAGCCGCTAAAAAAGAAGCGACATTCGTAAGCTTCACCGATTTTACTTTATTCCCTTCCATTGTATATTCAATCTCCACCAATCCCGCAGGGGCTTCCATACGTATTTTACCAGGTACTTTAGGTTTTACTAAACCCGCTTCAATGGCAACAGTTATTGTTCCAATAGTTCCATGACCACACATAGGCAAACAACCACTGGTTTCAATAAATAAAACCGCCATATCGTTAGCCGCATCATGAGGTGGATACAAAATACTTCCGCTCATCATATCATGACCACGTGGTTCAAACATGAGGCCTTTTCTAATCCAATCAAACTCTTTTAAAAAATGTTGTCTTTTTTCACTCATGGTATTGCCTTCTAAAGCAGGTCCTCCATTTACCACCACACGCACAGGATTACCACAAGTATGCGCATCTATACATTGAAAAATAGACCCCCCTAAAGTATAAGATCCAAATTGAGAAACACTAATTGGTTTTGTTGCAGCCATGAGATAAAATTAATACATTTGGGAACGCAATGTTTCATTGCTAGTCTAAAAATATTTTTATGGAA
>CAINWZ010000062.1 GCA_903854725.1 uncultured Bacteroidota bacterium | reverse complement strand
GAAGGTGCAAGAGAGGGTGGATTACAATTTTAATTCGATAAAAATACTAATAGAAAATCATGTCTAAAGTAAATGTAAATAAGGTTAAAGCGGCGGGTGATGTAGAACTAAAAGAAAAAGTAGTTTCTATTAACCGCGTAGTTAAAACAACAAAAGGCGGACGTACTTTTAGCTTCTCAGCTTTAGTAGTAGTTGGTAACGAAAATGGCGTAGTAGGTCAAGGATTAGGAAAAGCCAAAGAAGTTCAAGAAGCTATTACAAAAGGAATTGAAGATGCAAAAAAGAACTTAGTGAAAGTGCCTATTATGCACGGAACTATTCCGCACGATCAATTAGCTAAAGATGGTGCTGCTAAAGTATTAATAAAGCCAGCTGCACACGGAGCGGGTGTAATTGCGGGTGGTAGCATGCGTGCTGTATTAGAGAGCGCTGGTATCACTGACGTATTAGCAAAAAGTTTAGGTTCTGCTAACCCACACAATGTGGTGAAGGCAACTATCAAAGCTTTAGGTTTATTACGCGAACCCATTCAAGTTGCTAAAACAAGAAATATTAAATTATCAAAAGTATTCAACGGATAAGCTTAACAATAGCCAATTCATAAATACGATTATAAATAATTCAATGATGAAAAAAATAAAAATTACTCAAGTAAAAAGTGGCATTGACAGATCAGAGCGTCAAAAGCAAACTTTAATTGCTTTAGGTTTGAGAAAGTTAAATGCAACCAAAGAAGTAGAGGCAACTCCACAAATATTGGGTATGGTTAACAAAGTATTACACTTAGTAAAAGTGGAAGAAATAGCATAAACTGCTTTTCTACAATATTCATAAATAAGCGAGGGGAGATACCCCGAAAGTAAAAATCAAAAAAAATGAAATTACACAATTTAAAACCTGCCGCAGGTTCAGTTCACAAAGCAATTAGAATTGGTAGAGGAGAAGCATCTGGTAAAGGTGGTACTTCAACAAAAGGTAACAAAGGTGGACAAAGCCGTGCAGGTTATAAGAGCAAAATGGCACACGAAGGTGGTCAAATGCCTATCCAACGTAGAGTTCCAAAGCGTGGATTTAAGAACATCAATAGAATTGAATACGTCGTATTTAACTTAGGTCAATTAGATCAATTGATTGAAAAATACGGTTTCAAAGAAATTACTCCAGAAAACTTATACATGAATAGTTTGATAGCACGTACCGACTTGGTAAAAGTGTTATCAAATGGAGAATTAAAAACAAAGATCAATTTCAGAGTGAACGCAGCAAGCAAGAAAGCACAAGAGGCAATTGTAGCAGCTGGCGGGACCATTGAAATTGTCTAATATTTTGTGTATATTCGAGACGTGCTAATACGCGTCTTTTTAATTTAAAAAGTGCTTTTTGGACTATAATTAAACACTGATGAAAAAATTACTCGATACTTTAAAAAATATCTGGGCTATCACAGACTTAAGAAGTAAAATTCTTGTCACTCTAGCTTTAGTATTAACCTACCGCATTGGTGCTCAAATCACTTTGCCAGGGATTAATCCTTTGGCGATTGAAGCAGCTCAAAAATCTGGTCAAAATAATGGATTATTGGGTGTTTTTGATATGTTTGCTGGTGGTGCGTTTTCGCAAGCATCAGTTTTAGCATTAGGTATCATGCCTTATATTTCTGCATCTATTTTTATGCAGTTAATGACCATTTTGGTTCCTCAATTACAGAAAGTTCAAAAAGAAGGAGAGAGTGGTCGTAATAAAATTAACCAATGGACTCGTTACTTAACAGTTATCGTAACAGCTTTTCAAGCGGGTGCGTATGTTGCTTATTTAAATAGTCCAGGATATGCTGATGCACTTATTCCAGCATTTAAACCTTTTTTCTGGTTGTCTACGGTAATTACTTTAACTGCTGGTACTTTATTTGTAATGTGGTTAGGTGAAAAAATTCAAGACAAAGGTTTAGGTAATGGTACTTCTATTATCATCATGGTGGGTATCTTAGGTCGTTTACCACAATCACTTATTTTAGAATTTAGTTCTAAAAGTCAAAAAGGTGGCGGTGGTTTATTAATATTTCTAATTGAGGTAGCTATTTTAGTTACTGTTGTCATGGGTTTGATCTTATTGGTACAAGGTGTTCGCAAGATACCTGTAACATATGCGAAGCAAATTATTGGCGGTTCTCAAGTGGGTGGTGCACGTCAATTTTTACCTGTTAAAGTAAATAGTGCTGGTGTAATGCCAATCATTTTTGCGCAAGCCATTATGTTCTTACCTACATTAGTTTCCTTTACTAATATAGATTCTGCACAGGGTATTGTAAGAATATTTAATGACCATAGTAATGTATGGTACATGTTAATTTACTCCATAATGGTTATTGGATTTACGTTCTTATATACTGCGTTAATCTTTAATCCAAAACAAATTTCTGAAGATCTTAAACGTAATAATGGTTTTGTTCCAGGTGTTAAACCAGGACAACCTACTACTGATTATATTGGTGCAGTAATGGATAAAATTACTTTACCTGGCGCGATTTTATTAGCACTAGTAGGTATTTTACCTGGATTTGCTCAAAAATTAGGCGTAACACAAGGTTTTAGTACTTTCTTCGGAGGAACTTCTTTATTAATTATGGTGGGTGTTGTCTTGGATACATTGCAACAAATAGAGACTCATTTATTAATGCGTCAATATGATGGATTAATGAATACGGGTCGTATTCAAGGAAGAACGCCTATTACTAATTCAACATTATAGTTTAAAAGGTACTAGTTAAAATATTTATATTTACGAACCTGTCTTTTAAACGACAGGTTTGTTTTTTTATAAGATAAAAGGAATTATGGTTTATACAAAAACTGAGGAACAAGTTAAATTAATGCAAGATGCTGCCTTATTGGTAAGTAAAACGCTAGCGCAAGTTGCAACGCAGCTTACGCCTGGTATGACAACACTTGATATTGATCAATTTTGTATGCAGTTTGTAAAAGATCATAATGCAACGCTATCCTTTTATAATTATCACGGTTATCCGCATAATATTTGTGCATCGGTTAATGATGTGGTGGTGCATGGTTTTCCTAATAAAACGCCGTTGAAAGAAGGGGATATTGTATCCATTGATTTAGGTGTAATATTAAATGGATGGCATGGAGATCATGCATATACTTTTATAATTGGTGAAGTAGCGCCTGAATTATTACAATTAGTTAAAGTAACCAAAGAGTCTTTGTATAAAGGCATTGAAAAAGCAATTGTAAATAATAGAGTGGGAGATATTAGCTATGCTATTCAAGAGCATACCGAAAAATTACATGGTTATGGTGTGGTAAGAGAACTCGTAGGACATGGACTTGGAAAAAACTTACATGAAGATCCGCAAGTGCCCAACTATGGAAAAAGAGGAACAGGATTAAAGATGAAAGAGAATTTAGTGTTGGCTATTGAGCCTATGATTAATTTAGGAACGCATAAAGTATTTACTGAGGAAGATGGATGGACAGTAAAGACACAGGATGGTAAAGTATCTGTTCATTTTGAGCATGATGTGTGCGTTAAAAATAAAGAAGCATTCATTTTATCTGATTTCTCCATTATTGAAACAGCGGAGAAGGCAAACAGTAATTTAAATTCAACTTATTATTAAGTGATTGTATAATGGAAAAGAAAAAAATAGTTGTCATTGGTGGAGGTGCAGCTGGATTTTTTTCGGCCATTCAAATTGCAGAGTTACACCCAGATTGGGACATTCAAATTCTAGAAAAATCAACAAAAATTTTATCAAAAGTAAAAGTGAGTGGAGGGGGCCGTTGTAATGTAACGCATGCCTGCCCTGACGTTGAAACTTTACTTACAAAATATCCCAGAGGGAATCGTTTTTTAAAAAAAGCATTTTATCAATTCGCTACAAAGAACACCATACAATGGTTTGCGCATAATGGAGTGGCATTGCATACGGAGAAAGATGGCAGAATGTTTCCTACTACTAACAACGCTGAAACAATTATAGAGTGTTTATTACAAAAAGTAAATAAATATAAGATTCAGGTTTTATTGAATCACGAAGTGGTTGATATTGTAAAGAATAAGCAGTCTACACATGATTCATTTATCCTAACACTGGCCAACGATAAGAGCATAGAGGCAGATGCTATTTGTATAGCTACTGGTGGTATGCTAAAAACAAATTCTTTTAAATGGCTAACGAATTTTGGACATACCATTGTGGATCCAGTCCCTTCTTTATTTACATTTAATACAACAGATAAATCTATCACCTCCTTAATGGGCGTGGCAGTTGATAATGCGAGTATACAGTGGGTGGGTAATAAACATATGGAACAAGGACCTTTACTCATAACGCATTGGGGAATGAGTGGCCCTGCTGCTATTAAATTATCGGCTTGGTGTGCAAGAGAAATGGCAGCATGTAATTATGAAGGATCGATTGCCATTAATTGGGTGCCTAATTATACCGAGCAAAGTTTAAGAATGGAATGGATTAATCTAAGATTGGATTTTGGTAAAAGAGAAATGGGATCTAGAAACCCTTTTAACTTACCGAGTAGATTGTGGCAATACTTTTTACAACAAGCCAACATAAATACAACACTCAAATGGGCTGATTTAAAAACTGCTCAACAACAAATTTTAATTCAACAATTAGTGCGTACCACTTTGCCCATAAAAGGAAAAACTACTTTTAAAGAAGAGTTTGTTACTTGCGGCGGAGTGGAATTATCAGAAATAGATGCAAGCACTATGGAAAGTAAAATGATTCCGGGTTTACATTTTGCTGGCGAAATGATGGATGTGGATGGTATCACAGGGGGCTTTAATTTTCAACATGCATGGACTTCAGGCTGGATTGCCGCCCAGCATATAGCACTGCTGGATAAAGCCTAAATACCCCTCTGTTTATCTCCCCAAATACCTATTGCAACATTTTCCAATAACCTTATTGATAATCAGCTATTTAGATTGCAATACTTTGCCAATTTTTAAGGGATTTTAGTCCAATTTTATTGCTTTTTTCCTACCTTTGCCGTCCGGTTCAAAAACGCCGGATTTTATATGAGATTATTTATTAAAAACCTAAACGCAGACGCACAGGAATTCGACGGCGCTACAGCTGTTGAAGCAACTGCGACACCAAAAGCACCTGAACAAATTATTGAAACAGCACATGATGATTTTGACTGGAGCGTTGACAAACGTAACGTAAGTCATTATGCAGAAGCTGAAAGAGTAAAGTATGATAAAGTGTATGATGGCACTTTCGTACAAATTTCTGACGGTGAAATTATGAATGGATTAGTAGTTGCTTTAACTAAAACCGATGTTGTTGTAAACATTGGATTTAAAAGTGATGGTCTAGTTTCATTAAATGAATTCCGTGATACCAACGGTGTAAAAACAGGCGATACCGTAGAGGTAATGGTTGTTGAAAAAGAAGACCGTGATGGCAATCTTCATTTAAGCCGCAAGAGCGCTCGTATTTTCCGTGCTTGGGAAAGAATTATGGAAGTACATAAAACGGGTGAAGTTGTTACCGGTTTAGTAACAAGCAAAACAAAAGGTGGATTAATCGTTGATGTATTTGGTATGGAAACTTTCTTACCAGGTTCTCAAATTGATGTGAAGCCTGTTACAGATTATGATCAATTCGTAGGAAAAACAATGGAGTTCAAAGTAGTTAAGATTAACGAAACTATTAAGAATGCCGTTGTATCACATAAAGCATTAATTGAAAGCGATATCGAAGCACAACGTGCAGAGATCATGAGTAAATTAGAGAAAGGCCAAGTATTAGAAGGTGTTGTTAAAAACATCACTGATTTCGGAGCCTTCATGGACTTAGGTGGATTAGATGGTTTATTATATATCACTGATATCTCTTGGGGTAGAATTTCTCATCCAAGTGAAGTGGTTAAATT
>CAINWZ010000061.1 GCA_903854725.1 uncultured Bacteroidota bacterium | reverse complement strand
TTTTTAATGAGCCGGAAATGGGACTCGAACCCGCGACCTGCTGATTACAAATCAGCTGCTCTACCAACTGAGCTATTCCGGCAAGACATAAAAGAACTATCCCAATTTTTGGGATGGCAAAGGTAATGGAAATCTTTATTTATCAAAATTTTAGGGCACTATTTTATCTCAAAATCAAGGTAAAAATCAAAATAACCTCCAATTCATGCCCCTAATCTGATAAAACAAGCAAACATTGGAAAAAAAATGCCCACTATCTTGCTAAAAACAAAACAGTGGGCAGTATATATATTTATTTTTTACTTCTTTTTTTATGCGGCTATGCGCTCTTTTTTCTTTTTAAGTTGATTGGTGATGGAATCAAATGCTCGATCGAATGATGTTTGAAATGTTTTTGATGTTGCTTTCACAAAACAATCCTGTTTAGGGATATGAATTTTAATTTCAACCACCTTGTCTTTTATGGCGTGTGCCAGACTTTCTAATTTTAGATACACTTCTACCTTTGTAATGTGGTCATGGAAGGTGGCTAACTTGTCTAATTTTTTTTGAACAAATTGTAATAATTTTTCGTCTGCATCAAAGTGCACTGTCTGAATGTTGATGTTCATACAATAAAATTTAAATGATAATAAAATTAAAAGAACTGATCAGGTAATAACATCACTTACACCTGCATTAGTAAGTTACGACAATTCGTAATTATTTACAAGTAAAAAAATGTTTTATGATAACTTTATGATTCGTAAATATCAACCCTTTCTAAAAGATGATTGATATCAGTTTTTACCCCTCCTATTGTTGAGGAAAATTAGGCCTTAGGATGTGCTTTTGCAAACACTTCCTTTAATTTTTCAATTGTATTATGTGTGTATACTTGAGTAGCTGCTAAACTACTATGTCCTAGTAATTCCTTTACTGCATTGAGGTCTGCACCGTTATTCATTAAGTGCGTTGCAAAACTATGTCTTAATACGTGTGGACTTTTCTTTTGTAAAGTAGTTACTTGAGATAAATAAAATTTTACAAAAGTATAGACAGCTTTAGGTTGTAATGTCTTCCCTTTTTCTGTAACAAATAAAGAAGGATTCCCTATTGCTTCTTTTGGCTTCTCTGCAATGTATTGTTTTAAAGCCAATGCTAAGGCTGGACTAATTGGAAGCATTCTTTCTTTATTTCCCTTGCCCAAAACTTTAATGATTCTTTTAGAAAGATCTAATTGATTTTCCTTACATCCAATGAGTTCACTCAATCGCATGCCTGTTGCATAAAAAAGTTGAATGACCATTTTTTCGGTATACCCCTTCCACCCTTCCGCAAAGGATAAATTAATAAAGAGTTGCTCCATATCGTTCTCTGCAACAAAAGCCGGTAGTCGTTTACTTATTTTAGGGCTAATGACCGTCTCCATTGGACTCTTTGTAATTTTTCCTTGCTGAATTTGATATTTATAAAAAGATTTTAAAGAAGATATTTTTCGATTTAAGGTTTTACCCGTCATTTCCTCCTCTTTCATTGTTGCCAACCAGGAACGAACCATGGTACCCGTTATTTGATCAAAGGTTAATCCTTCGTATTGTGTTTCTACAAAATCGAAAAATTGAATGAGGTCATTGGAATAGGCTGTAATAGTGTGCAATGAATACCGCTTCTCAAATTGGAGATAAGCGAGAAAGGCGTTTAAAGGCGTGTAGCGTGTTTGTATGGACATTGCCTTATAAAGATACAGCATGTTGTTAAAACAAAAAACCCAAGCTAGGTTGTCCTAACTTGGGTTTTAATATCATTAAAGGATTTTTCGAGGCTTTATATTTCTACAAAGGACTCAAAAAAACTATCCCTCTATCTTTCCGCTGAAAATTTGTTGCTTATAGACAGCTTTTAACACTTCGAAACGACGTTTTACCGATGGTTTCACAAATGCTTGACGTGAACGTAAGTTTAATAAAGTCTTGCTTTTTTCAAACTTCTTTTTGTACTTCTTTAACGCTTTGTCAATGTTCTCGCAGTCTTTTGAATCAATTATTAACATAATATATATACCTCCTCAGGTGTTTTAAAATAAAAATTGGAAGGCAAAGATAGGATTCCTTTTGTAAATACCAAATTTAGCTAGAGATTTTTATCATCAATCCCCCTACCTTTTAAGGCCCCCGATATGGCCTGATCCATTACCCTTTCGGCAAATGGACGGGTTAAGTCGTTTAATTCCTCCGTTTTGGTCTGAATTAGGTTCTTATCTGCCATGGTTATAGCCAATTGTAAGGCTTGCATAGCGCTAGCTGTCAATGAAATTTCGTCTTTGGTTAACAAGGACGCATTCTTAATCATGAACTTTTCAGTGACAGACAGCATTTGTTCTGCTTCGGTACTTGCTTCTACCAGTGCACGTGTGGCAATATCTTCTTTAGCATGGGTGATACTTTCTAGTAATCTTTGCTCAACTTCCTCATCGGTTAATCCATATTGTGGTTTAATATCTATAGTCTGGGTTACACCACTTCTTAATTCTTTCGCGCTTACTTGTAAAATACCATCAGCATTAATTAAAAAACTTACTTCAACTTTTGGAAGCCCTGCAGGCATAGAAGGAATACCCGATAATGTAAAGGCGCCTAATTTTCGATTGTCTTTCACTAAATCTCTTTCCCCTTGATAGACGGCTATATTAATACCCGATTGTGCATCTTTTTGAGTGGTGTATTGTCGTGAAACTTTAGTGGGGATTTTTGAATTACGTGGAAGTAATACATCCATTAAGCCTCCCATTGTTTCAATCCCTAAACTTAATGGGGTAATATCTAACAACAACATGTTTTGGTTATTACCAGATAAAATATCGGCTTGCACTGCAGCGCCTAAGGCCACTACTTCATCTGGATTCACACTATCATTCACTGCTTGATTAAAAAAAGTAGCTACTGTTTGTTTGACCAATGGAACACGTGTACTTCCTCCCACCATTAAAACCGTATTAATATCTTTTACTTCAAGTGCGGCATCTTTCATTGCCAATTTACAACAGTCAATTGTTTTTTGAACAATAGGTTGAATTAAGTTTTCGAATACTTGTTTTGTAATAGAAATTTTTTCGCCTGCAAATTCAGTTTCAAATAAATCTGATGATGATAAAACTATTTTTGCTTTTTCTGCAGCTAATCTTAATTGTTGTTTTAATATTTTATGATCCTCTAAATCACTTACTCCCATTTCTTTCATCCAATACTCTATGATAGCGCGATCCAAATCATCGCCACCTAAATAAGTATCGCCATTAGTACTTAACACTTCGAATATACCATTGGAAATTTTTAAAATAGAAATATCAAAAGTTCCACCTCCTAAATCAAATACTGCAATTGTTTTTTCTTCTGCCGGATCTAAACCTAATCCATATGCTAAGCTAGCGGCAGTAGGCTCATTGATAATACGCAATACATCAAGACCTGCAAGCTTTCCTGCATCTCTTGTTGCTTGACGTTGTGTATCATTAAAATATGCAGGCACCGTGATAACTGCTTTGGTGACAGGTGTTTTTAAAATATGTTCGGCACGTTTTTTTAATTCCGCTAAAATGAAGGAAGATAAATCGATGGGAGAATAAAAGGTAGATCCTACTTGCACTTTTACTAAGCTATCTCTGTTGTCGTCAATAATTTTGTACGCAAAAAAATCTTGATGGGTTCTAATATCATTATGACTCTTACCCATTAAACGCTTCGCGCTAAAAATAGTATTCTGCGGATCTGATTCTAAAAAAGGTTTTGCGTTAGTCCCCACTTCTACATTGCCGTATGCATCGAAATGTACTACACTTGGTACAATACTACTTCCATCAAATTCTTTAAGTGCAGTAGGTAATTTTGTTTCGGGATGAATAATGGCCACTAAACTATTAGTTGTACCTAAGTCAATCCCTACAATTATTTCGGCTTGTTGTAAACTACCAGTAGCAATATTGATCGCAATTTTAGCCATTTAAAAAATTTTACAAATGTACAGTGCTACTTAAATTAAACCTTATGAATTAAGGAAAGATTTATTGAGGTGTTTTTGAATAGATCAAATTAGATTTTGAAAAAGTATCATGAAAAGGCTTGCCATTCCAAGCCAATCCAAACATAGAAATAAGGGTACAGTGCACAGTAGCTCTTATCAAAAATTGGAAAATATTTGGTCTTCCTCCCTTTTCAGAAACCACTTTAGTTCCTGTGAGCCATTTAGCCGGCGTGCGTAAAAATATCCACTCAAACAAAAATACATATGCCCACATAGTGCCAAAAAAGAAGGTCCCAAATCGAATGGGCATAAAATTCCAAAACATGACATAAAAATTCCACCATCCGTATAGTAAATAGGCTAGCATAAAGACGATAATCGTGTCTACCAAAAAGTGTAAAATTCTGGTTCCGTCACCAATTGTGGGAGTTGTTGGGTTCATGATGCGAAATTATTGCATTTTAGTAGTTATTTTTGCCTAAAGTATCTATTATATGACTTTAATACAAGAACTACGTTGGAGAGGAATGATTCAGGATATTATGCCTGGTACAGAAGAACTGTTTGAAAAAGAACAAGTTTCAGGCTATATCGGTTTTGATCCTACTTCGGATAGTTTACATATTGGAAGTTTAGTACCCATTTTATTATTGGTTCATTTGCAAAGAGCTGGACATAAGCCAGTGGCTTTAGTAGGTGGTGCAACTGGAATGGTAGGCGATCCAAGTGGAAAAAGTGAAGAGCGTAATTTATTAAGTGAAGAAACTTTACAATTTAATTTAGCAGGTGTTCAAAAGCAATTAGCCCATTTTTTAAATTTTGATACTACCCTTCCGAATGCTGCTGAAATGGTGAATAATTATGATTGGTTTAAAAGTTTTACTTTCTTAGATTTTATCAGAGATGTAGGCAAGCATATTACAGTGAACTACATGATGGCAAAGGATAGTGTCAAGAAAAGAATTGAAGGTGATACAGGCATGAGCTTCACAGAATTTACTTACCAATTGGTACAAGGATTTGATTTTTATTGGTTGTATAAAAATAAAAACTGTAAGGTGCAAATGGGCGGCAGTGATCAGTGGGGCAATATTACCACAGGCACAGAATTAATAAGACGTAAAATGGGCGGTGAAGCATTTGCATTTACTTGTCCATTAATTACCAAAGCAGATGGTGGTAAATTTGGTAAAACGGAAAAAGGAAATATTTGGTTAGATGCCAACAAGACATCGCCTTATCAGTTTTATCAATTTTGGTTGAATGCTAGTGATGAAGATGCTAAAAAATGGATTAAGATTTTTACGCTCTTGCCTTTTGAAACGATTGATACATTAATTGCTAGTCACGAACTAGCTCCGCAAGAAAGAATATTACAAAAAAACCTAGCCGCTGAATTAACTAAACTAGTGCATAGCGAAGAAGACTTAGCTTTTGCAATACGTGCTACTGAAATTTTATTTGGCAATGCTACTACAGAAGTACTGCAATCATTAAACGAAGCCCAATTACTCCAAGTAATGGAAGGGGTTCCTACAGTGAGTGTTACATTGGCACAATTAAACGAAGGCTATGACTTGGTAAGCTTATTAGCGGATAGTAAAATATTTCCTAGTAAAGGAGAAGCACGTAAAATGTGGCAAAGCGGTGGCATTAGTATCAACAAAGAAAAAATAGGCGCAAACTTTTCTAATGTAACCACGGCACAATTATTACAAGGAAAATATATCTTATTACAAAAGGGCAAGAAGAATTACTACTTAGTAATTGCTAATTAATTTTATTGCAAGGCTTTCCACATTTCTTCTGCCACTAAAGCATTCCCTTTTTCATTTAAGTGCACACCATCGGTTGTTAAAATACCTTTCGCATTGTTATCAGGATTATGTGTTACACTATAGTCATGAAAAATAGTTCTAAGATCGACCAAACCTAAACCATTGGCTTTGGCATACTTTCTAATCCAACTGCTATAGGCATTTAAATCTCCGTCCTGAGCATTTGAAAAATCACTTTTTTCACCAATGGCTGCAGGAGTCACAACAATTACTTTTGCTCCAGTAGCTTGAATTTTTTTAACCACGGCATCATAAAAACCACCAAACTTATCAAAGTCGGTACCTGTTCCAAAGCTAGACTTATGCCAAACATCATTCACCCCTACCCAAATTACCACTACATCTGGTTTCTTTTCAAGCACGTCTTTTTCCATTCTTAAATACAGATCATAAATTTTATTACCGCCTATGCCTGCACCATTTAATTCAAATTTGTCTGAAGCTCCTTTTTCCGCAATCATATTCTGTAAAACGTCAATATAACCGCCTTTTTGAACACCAGCTTGTGTAATAGAATCACCAAAAAATACCACTTTCTTTTTCTTTTCCCCTCTAAAAGACATCATAAATAGACAAGCAATAAATAGAGTTAGTAGTGTTAATTTAATTCCCATAAAATGTTATTATTGGTTTTGAAATATAATTGAGAGGTTAAGTTAAGCCAATTTCATAATAATGGCTTTAAAAGGCATTATTATTTGGTAAATTTTACGCCGAACCCTATTTTTGCAGTCCATTCTAAGAATGGCATAGGATTGCCTGATAGTATAATGGTAGTACGACTGTTTTTGGTGCAGTTTGTCTTGGTTCGAATCCAGGTCGG
>CAINWZ010000060.1 GCA_903854725.1 uncultured Bacteroidota bacterium | reverse complement strand
AGTGGGCTTTAGCGTTAATTGGGATGCTTCTATATTCAAATGCTTATGGTTATGGCAAGAGCGTAATGCTACTCAAGATTTTCCATGGTGGGGTAAATGTTATACGGTAGCGCTGGAACCTTGGACTTCTAAATATACTAACGAGCCCGATAAGGCAATTCAAAAAGGCGAATGGTTAAGCATTAAGGCTGGAGAGGTAATAAGTACAAGCCTTTCAGCGGAGGCTTTTCAAACAAAGTAAAAATTAATTATGAAAAGAAGCCCCTATATTGTTTTTCTTATAATGCTCACTTTCTTTGTTATTTCTTTTTTAACCAATATTATGGGGCCCTTGATTCCCGATTTAATCAAAGGATTTAGTTTAAGTTTAACCTTGGTGGCTTTATTGCCTTTTGCCTTTTTTATTGCTTATGGTGTCATGTCTATTCCTTCTGGAATGATGATAGAAAAGTATAAGGAGAAAAAAGTAATGATTGCTGCCTTTATAGTGGCTTTTATAGGTTCTCTTATTTTAGCCTTATTCCCTAATTATTTATCGGCAGTAGGTTCTTTATTTATAATAGGCTGTGGTATGGCTATGTTGCAAGTAGTTATAAATCCATTACTACGTACTTCAGGAGGAGAAGAGAATTTTGCATTTTATTCAGTACTAGCACAACTTATATTTGGCTTTGCTTCCTTTTTAAGCCCATTAGCGTATTCTAAATTGATATTTGCCATGGGTCATGATATGAAAGAAAATGGCCTACTCACTTATTTATATACATTAGTCCCTCCTCAATTACCATGGATTTCACTTTACTTTTTATTTGTGGTCATTTGTTTTTTCATGATAGTAGTTATTGCTGCCTCTAAATTTCCTGCAGTAGAATTAAAAGAAGACGAGAAGGCGGGAGCCTTAGCCACACATATAACCTTACTTAAGAATAAGCAAGTAATTTTATATTTCATAGCTATGATTTGTTATATAGGATCTGAACAAGGTGTAGCGAATTGGATTTCACAATTTTTACTAAGCTATCATGGGTTGGATCCACAAAAAATTGGTGCTGAAACAGTAGCTTATTTTTGGGGTTTGATGACAGCGGGCGGTATATTAGGTTTACTTCTTTTAAAAATTATGGATAGCCGTATTGTTCTTATTACATTTACGGGTCTTGCTATTGTTAGTTTAGCAATTGCATTATTTGGAACTTCTTCCATGGCCTTAATAGCCTTTCCTATGGTGGGATTTTTTGCTTCAGTTCTATATCCCATTATTTTTTCTTTGGCTTTAAACTCTGTAAGTGAACACCATGGCTCGTTTTCGGGTATTATGGTAACAGGTATAATTGGTGGCGCCATTGCACCTTTAATAATTGGATGGTTAGGAGATAATATTGGTTTACGCTTAGGCATGTGCTTTTTATTTTTAACACTGGGCTTTATATTCAGTATTGGATTCTGGGCTAAACCTATTATTACCAATAAAACCATTTCTTTATTTAAAAAGAAAGAGGACAGTATTGCATAAATTATTTTATGAGTGAAACAAAAGTAATAGGAATTGATTTAGGTGCTACGAATATTCGTGCAGGGGTAGTGCATGACGGCATTATCAAAAACATTCAAAGCAAAAGAATTAAAAGCGCCGGCACTGTTGAGGAAGTATTGGTAGATTTTTACGAATTGATAGACGAACTATTAGATAAAGAGGTGGTAGCCATTGGTATTGGAGTGCCTAGTGTAGTTGATTTGGAAAAAGGTATTGTTTATGATGTGCAACACATTCCTTCATGGAAAGAAGTGCCCTTAAAAGAAATTTTAGAAACAAAATATAAGATTCCTGTTTTTGTTAATAACGATGCGAATTGTTTTGCTTTAGGAGAATTTCATTTTGGCAAAGGAAAGCCTAACATGATTGGCGTTACTATTGGCACTGGTTTAGGCGCTGGCGTGATTGTAAATAAACATTTATTGGCAGGACCTAATTGTGGAGCAGGGGAGTTTGGTATGGTAGATTATTTAGAACATAATTATGAATATTACGCAAGCGGTCAATATTTTTCTCATATCTATCATTTAAACGGCGAAGAAGTTTTTGAACGCGCTAAAGCAGGAGATAAAATTGCGCAACAATATTATGCAGAAATGGGCACTCACTTAGGCAATGCTATAAAACTAATCATGTATACTTTTGATGCTTCCTATATTGTTTTTGGTGGATCAGTAAGACATGCCTATCCTTATTTTGAAAAAAATATGTGGGAGCGCATTAACACTTTTGCCTATGGACATTCTGTAGCCAATTTAAAAATTGAATTATCTGATTTAGAGAATGCAGGAATTTTAGGAGCGGCTGGTTTATACCTTGATCAGTTATAATTAGATTGTAATTATTTAGCTTAATGCTGCTGCCGCAGCTTCATCTAAATAAATAGTACAATTAGGATGGTTTCTTAATAAGCTTGCTGGTACTGCTTCTGATATAGGTCCTTCCATAACTTGTTGTACAATTGCTGCTTTTTTGGCGCCACTCACTACTAATATGATATGCTTTGCTTCTAGTAAAGTTGCAATACCCAAAGTAATACCTTTGGTGAGCGGCTGTGGTTTTTGAAAATACTTTTGACCTACTGCTACCGTTAAAGGGTCAAGATCTATAACATGTGATCTGGTTGTAATAGCAGTATGAGGTTCATTCATTCCAATATGTCCGTTTAAACCTAAACCTAAAATGGCTATTTCTATACCACCCTTTTTTTGAATAAATTTTTCTGTAACTGTACACTCTTGTTCTAAGTTACTTGCTGCGCCATCAAAAAAACAAATTCGATCTGCTGCAATTTGTAAGGGTGTAAAAAGTTCTCGGTTTAAATGGTATCGGCAACTTCCTTCATCATTGCCATTAAGTCCCACCCATTCATCTAAGCCCAAAAATGACCAAGAACTAATATCGAGTGTTTTATTGTTAACACTCGCAACGATGTTCTTATAAATACCTGCTGGGGAATCGCCAGAAGCAACGCAAATCAAAGGTGTTGGGGCAGTTGACATTATTTCAGCAATAGCCTTTGTTGCTTTTGTTGAAAGGGCTTCGTAATTATTTGATACAATTATTTCCATAGGTTTATTTATAACTTTAATTCACCCCATCCTTTGCGGTATTCTCTTTTAATAAATTGATTCGCTGCATCAAAATTGGTGACCTTCATATTTTCTCCATCCCATTGTAAGGCCTTGTATCTCCCGCTAAACTTATAGCCCTCCATATTTCCATAAACAGGATCATTTCTTTTTATTTTTTCACGCAGATTAAAACTGCGTAATAATAAATTACCTAATAAAACTGTTTCTGTTAATGGGCCTGCATAGCCTACAAAAGGAGAATCTACTTCCATATTGCCATAACCAGCAATACTTGCATCTACCCATTGCCACCAATGTCCATCCATATCACCTTTTACCCTTGCATATTTTTTGGGAACATTTACATCTTTATTTAAACTCAATGGTAATAATCTGGGATGACTTCCGCCCCAACCACATGCAACTTTACCTTTGGTTCCTATAAATAAGGTGGCGCCTTCAAAATCATTTTCACCTGGCCAATCACCTAGTGCGTCGTTAAAATTTATAGCTGGATCTAATTCATTCACACGCTCTGGTGTGATGCCACCATCCATCCAAAATAAATCTAAGTCCTTGCCATTTTTTTGTTTGAACTTAAATTTTAAAGAACTTGATATGGGTCCACTTTCAGGATAGACGGCTTCTTTAAATATGCCACTGTATACGGTACTGGCGCTTCCTGATATTTCTGTTGGATAACCAAGTTCTAATAATTTAAAGGGCGGCCCGATAATATGACAACCCATATCTCCCAATGCACCTGTTCCAAATTCCCACCAACCTCTCCAATTAAAAGGGACTAAGTTGTCGATGTAATTTGTTTTTTGCGCAGTGCCCAACCATAAATCCCAGTTTAATTCTTTAGGAATAGGTGGCGTTGACTTAGGCCAAGAAATACCTTGTGGCCATACTGGACGGTCGGTCCAACAATATACTTTTTCTATATCCCCAATAAGCCCCGCTTCAAACCATTCGCGCATTGTACGCATACCATCGCAAGAGGCGCCCTGGTCGCCCATTTGAGTAACGACTTTGTATTTTTCGGCAGCTTGTGTTAAAATACGCGCCTCATAAATATCATGCGTTAATGGTTTTTGTAGATACAAATGTTTTTTTAATTGCATTGCACTTAATCCCACTAAAGCATGATTGTGATCGGGTATGGCAACAGTGACTGCATCAAAATGTTTACTTTCTTTGTCAAACATTTCTCTCCAATCCTGATAAAATTTTGCTTTTGGAAATTGTTTTCTTTTGGAAGCAGCTGGTCTTTCATCTACATCACATAAAAACGCAATATTGGTATTCTTATTAGGTGTATTGGCTAAATGTTGAATATCATTATCTCCTTCACCGCCACAGCCAATCGCTGCAATATTTAATTTATCACTAGGTGCAACATAACCAACACCCCCTAAAACATTTCTAGGAACAATGTAAAAACCGGCAGTAGCCATCGCGGCTTTTTTGATAAAATCGGCACGTCCTAATTTATTTTTTTTCATTGCTTTATAAATTGTAAAATGATTGCTGGTTATTTGAATTCAATTAATTATTTTTTACTTTAGTAGTTTTCTTGGTTAGCGGTTTTATCGATACTTCTTTAAAATAAACCACATCTTCATCGCCATGATTTTGTAATCCTATATATCCTTCATTAGGTCTTATGCCTGGGAAAGGTTCAAAATCAAATTTACGTGGTGGAGTGGATTGTCCTTCGATATAGTCGGTTACTTTTTCACCATTTAAAAATACAATAGTGTGTGGGCCATCTAATGTTATTTCTAATGTATTCCAATCTGGGCCTGGTTTTCCAGGCTTCGACAATGGCTTAGTCATGGCATATAAAGTCCCACTTATATGAAATTCATCTTCATCAGAGGTTTCTGGATGATTGTCTATTTGTACTTCATAACCATAATACACCGGCATCCACTCTTCCTTAGGTTCAATAGGAATTCTAATAAATACGCCTGCATTACTATTAAACTTTTGCATTTTATAGACGACTCTAATGACACAATTCCCTACTTTCCCCCCTGTCCAATATAATAATCCCATCCCGCCTTTACTTGCTAATAATCCATCTTCTACAAAACGACTGCCACCTCCAACATGTTTCCAGCCAGTTAAATCTTTTCCGTTAAAAAGTTGTTTCCAATCTTTGTCTTCTGTTTTTGTTTGCGCAACTCCATTTATAACATTACTTATATATATTAAAGCTACAAGCAACAATTTAAGGTAATGAGGTCTTTTGATTTTATGATTCATTTTTTATATATAATTAGACTAGGTAAGTTACAAAAAAAGCAAGTATTGAAAAAATAGAATAATGCTTTATATTGTGCCTATCATCAAAAGCCAAATTTGGCAATATGGGTGCACATGAGGAATACTTTTTATTTATTATTGCTACTTTGCGGATCATTGTATTCTAAAGCACAAACTAGACAGGTTCAATATGGGCAACAATCTTGGCTCGATTATTTAAATCAAAATAGATACTCTAATCACTGGGGTTCTTGGATTGACTTACAACTTAAATTAACAGATAACTATTTCAAATCTGAATTAGCCACCGAAACAGCTTTAGGGGCCAGCTATTATACCAAAAAGAATTTAAAATTAATGGGCGCTTTAACCTATGTGGATCAAATACATCAAGGGACAAATAATTTTCATCTTATTGAATATCGCCCCTGGCAAATGGTTCAATTTAATACAGAAACACATCATACAAAAACATTACAATGGATAAGATTAGAAGAAAGGTATAGGCAAACAGCTATCAATGATGCGCCAAGCACTGATTACGATATGAACTTTCGATTGAGGTATTATTATTTATCAAACATGCCTTTAACAAAGCATCATTTTCAAAAAGGGAGTCTTTCTTTTGTAGTTTCTGAGGAAGTGTATTTTAATTTTGGTAAAAATATAGTTTACAATACATTTGATCAAAACAGATTCTCGGCCGGGTTTTATTATTATATAAATAATGATAATATTTTCCAATTTGGTTATACAAATGTCTTTCAACAACTAAATCAGAAAAATAAATTTACTAATTTAGATGTGATAAGGCTATCTATATTTAATAATATAGATTTTAGAAAGTCAAAACATTAATTTTTTAAAGTGCTTTCAAAAACTTCACGCTTCCTTCCAAAGTAGTGGGGTCTGATTCCAATTCAACAAAAACCCATTTTAATCCTCCTACTTTAGCGGCATCAAAAAATTCTTTCCAGTCTACCATTCCATTATCACCCAATACGATTTGTTTGTTGTGATCATTTGTTGAATAGTCTTGTAGATGTGCAGATATAAAGCGTCCAGGAAATTTACGGAAATAATCTGCAGCCTTATACCCCAATTGAATTGCGGCTACTTGGAATTGCATTTTTACATAGGCTGGATCTAATTGTTCTAAGATAATATCATAATCGGGTCTGCCATCTTTTTTCTGCATAAACTCTCCATTATGATTATGGTAACCAGCTACAAAACCTGCACTAGTAATTTTTTCTCCAATTTTATTTAAGGTATCGCATTGCTTTTTTAGATCATCCATCGTTTTTCCATACAATCCTCCAGAACAAACCATATGTTTTAATCCTAAATCATGAGCAAATTCAATACGGTTGTCTAAATTTTTTACTAATTCATTCCAAGTGAAATGGGTGCTATAACAATCCAGACCTGAATCGCTCACAATAGTTTTTAATTCTTTGCCTGAGTATTTTGTGAGGGCACTAAAAAAACCGGGTGCATAACCAGATGGCGAACACATTTCAACATGCTTGTATCCTAAATCGTACATGCTTTTTAAGGTGCCTACTACATCTTTGTTTAACTCGTTTCGTAACACAAAGGACTGAAAGCCAATGGGTAGTTTCACCGCTCTACCATATTCCATTGCAAATAATGAATTGGGTAGGTGAGAGAGGATACCAACTGCAGCTAAACTAGCCGCGCTATTTTCAATAAATTTTCTTCTGTTCATAAAAGTAAAGTTTATAAATGATGACTAAAAGGTAAGATATTTTATCTAATTTTAAAGAGGGTCTCTCTTTTTTCTTTCCAGTCTTCTTAATTATTTACACACTCTTAAATGAAACGATCATGGCCAAGAAATTAAACAGAAGAAAATTTATCGGTAATACAGTAGCAGCCTCTATCGCAGCCACTATTGTCCCAAGACATGTACTGGGAGGCAAAGGCTTTGTTGCGCCAAGCGATAAGCTTACCATGGCTTATATAGGCTGTGGTACACAGGGGTTACGTGAATTAAGCGACTTACTTAAAAATCCAAAAGTGCAAATTGTGTCCGTTTGTGATCCTAATAAGTTTAGCACCAATTATCGCGATTGGTCGCCGAATCAAATAAGAAACATAATGCGAGAAACTACGGGTAATTCCAATTGGGGTGCTACACTCAATGGTATACCTGGTGGAAGAGATGTTGGCCAAGAAATGGTGAATCAATATTATGCAAGAACAAATGCAACTAACACGAATAAGGCCTGTACTTCTTATGAAGATTTTAGAGAATTATTAGAAAAGGAAAAAGATTTTGATGCAGTTAAAGTTATGACGCCTGATCATTTACATGGGACGATATCTATTGCGGCAATGAATAAAGGAAAGCATGTGGTAATACATAAACCTATTGCCAACAGAATGTACGAAGCAAGATTAACCATTGACACTGCAAGAAAAACAGGAGTGAGCACGCACTTAATGGCGTATTCAAAAATTCAGGGCAATCAGCATTTAAAAAAAATGTTGGAAGATGGTGTGATAGGTAATTTAAAAGAAATTCATAATTGGTCTAACAGACCTGTGTGGCCCCAGTTTACAAGTAATCCTAAAGAGAGTATGCCCATTCCCGATGGAATGAATTGGGATCTTTGGTTGGGCCCTGTTCCTGACAGACCTTATCATTTAGATTACACTCATATGACGTTTAGAGGTTGGTATGATTTTGGTGGCGGTACTATTGCTGACATGGGTCATTATAGTTTATGGCCATTGTTTTTAACGTTGGGAATTGACACGCCTCCTACTAGCGCAGAAGCTTGCGGTACAACCAATCGTGAAATTGTAAATCAAGTAAGCCAAGGCATTAAAAATGATGTGGCCTTTCCTTATAGTTCTATGGTGCGATTTAAATTTCCTGCACAAAAAACTTTACCGGCATTTGATTTGTTTTGGTATGATGGCGGTATGCGTCCAGCAATTCCTGATGAAGTAGAAAATGTAAATGCAGCCTTGCCAGTAGAAGGGATGATGTTTGTGGGGGATAAAGGAAAAATTCTAGCAGGATTTAATTGTGAAAACCCAACTTTGATTCCAGATGCTAAGATGGTAGCCTATATGAAAGATAAAACGAGAGCTGCTGAAATAAGAGAAGCACCTAATGATATTTGGATTGATGCATTTATGAATAAACAAGAATCTCCAGGTAGTTTCTTAAAAGCAAATGCGATTACAGAAACCATTTTATTAGGAGGCGTTGCTTTAAGAACGGGTAAGCGTATTTATTACGATAGCGAAAACATGAAAATTACCAATAACGCCGCCGCTAATAAATATTTTTACAGAGAATATAGAAAGGGTTGGGAGTTGTAGTGTT
>CAINWZ010000059.1 GCA_903854725.1 uncultured Bacteroidota bacterium | reverse complement strand
ATTAGGTTATACACAAATTAAAGGTTCAACTTACAAAGCTGGAAAGTCTGAGTACTTACCTATTCCTCAAACACAAATTGACAAATCTGTGAAAGACGGAAAATCGGTTTTAACTCAAAACCCTGGTTACTAATTGAATTAACTTAATAAGTTACTCATATTTGAGTCCCGCTCCGAGCAATCGGAGCGGGACTCTTTTTTTTGCCCATACCCACTCAAAAACGATTTCTTTAGTATCTTTATTTACCTATAATAAACCAATATTTACTAGGTTATTTAACCTCTATTTAAAACCAAATTTAATGTTGCTAAGGAATTATTTTTTCTGTGTATGCTTATTTTTTTTGAGTGCATGTTCAATTAAAAAACCTCTTTTTGAGATGGTTGCCTCCAATAATTCTGGGGTGCATTTTAACAATGAAGTAATAGAAAATGATTCACTCAATGTCTTAGACGTTTCTAATATTTACAATGGCGGGGGTGTAGGCATTGGTGACTTTAATAAGGATGGTTTACCTGATATTTATTTTACAGGCAATAAAGTGTCTAATAAATTATACTTAAACAAGGGCGATCTTGCTTTTAATGATGTTACAGCTGCTGCAGGTGTTGGAGGAGAAGGAAGATGGAGCAGGGGCGTGTCTGTAGTGGATATAAATAACGATGGCTGGCCTGATATTTATGTTTGTGTAACTCTTGGTAATGATGCTAATAAGAGAAAAAACTTGCTCTATATTAATAATGGCCTCGATAAAAATGGAGTACCTCAATTTAAAGAGCAGGCAGCAGCCTATGGACTTGCTGACACATCCTTTTCAACCATGGCAAGTTTTTTTGATTATGATAAGGATGGCGACTTGGATATGTTTTTAGTCGTGAATGAAATTAAAGATCCACATACACCCAATGTATTTCATCCACGCGATCAAGACCCTGCCTATTTCAGCTCTAGTAAATTATTTCAAAATAATTTTGATTCTACGTTGCAACATCCTGTATTTACAGATGTATCAGCGAAAGCCGGAATTGTAAGAGAAGGGTATGGTCATAGTGTAGTGGTTACTGATATTAATAAAGATGGGTGGCCTGATATTTTTGTAACGAATGATTATTTACCCAATGATTATTTATGGATTAATAATCATGATGGCACTTTCACCGATCAATTAGCTGTTTATTTTAAACATACCTCTGTCAATTCAATGGGAGTGGATGTGGCAGATATCAATAATGATGGCTTATTAGATTTTTGCACATTGGATATGAATCCAAGAGATAACTACCGTAAAAAAATGATGCTCAATCCGAATAGTTATCAAACTTTTCAAAATAGCGATTTGTATGGGTACAATTATCAGTACGTTAGAAATACTTTACAAATTAACCAAGGGCCTCGTGTCAATAAAAACGATTCAATTGGGGCGCCTATATTTAGTGAGATAGGATTTTTATCAGGTATTGCAGAAACCGATTGGAGTTGGACGCCTTTATTAGTAGATTTTGATAATGATGGCCACCGCGATTTAATTGTGACTAATGGGTTTCCTAAGGATGTTACCGACCATGACTTTATAACATTTCGTAATAAGGCTTATAGCTTTGCCACTAAAGCGCAATTACTAGTAGAGATTCCAGCTGTTAAAATACATAATTACGCCTTTAAAAACAATGCCGATTTAACTTTTTCAGAAGTCACCGAAGATTGGGGGTTAAAGATGCCTACTTTCTCAAATGGTGCAGCGTATGCCGATTTAGATAATGATGGAGACTTAGATTTAATTGTAAATAATATTAACGACGAAGCTTCTATCTATCAAAATAAAGAAAGACAAATTAATAAAGAGACGAGTCATTTTTCTCAATTGGTTCTAGAAGGAGATGCTTTAAATAAAAATGGGTTAGGTGCTTTTATTACCATTTTTTATGAGAAGGGTCAAAAACAGGTTTGGGAAAACACACCTTTTAGAGGTTATTTATCAACGGTGCAAAACATTGCACAATTTGGTTTAGGAAAAGTAGATAAAATAGATTCTATAAAAGTAGATTGGCCTTCGGGGCATACACAAGTGGTTGCAAATCCAAAAGTGGATGAAAGAATTACTATTAAGTGGAATGCGCAAAGTCCAATGATCAATAAAGAAACTTCGGTTTTTGCTACCACTACTTTATTTAAAGAAGTAACAGATGCGGTACAAATTAATTATACGCATCAACAAGTAGATTTTATTGATTTTAACATTCAAAAACTATTACCACATAAGTTTTCTGAATACGGTCCAGCCATAGCAGTAGGCGATATTAATGGCGATGGCTTAGATGATATGATTTTGGGAGGAGCAAGCCATTATAGTGCTCAAATTTTTCAACAGCAGTCTAATGGTAGTTTTAAACAGTCTTCATTATTGTCTACTATTACTTATGCTAATAAACCAAATAGTGACCAAGGCGTTTTATTATTAGATGCAGACGGCGATGGCGATTTAGATGTATATATTACAAGTGGAGGCTACGAGTTTAAGACCCATGACAAGAATTATCAAGATCAATTATATATCAATAATGGAAGAGGGATATTTGCTAAAGATACTACAGCCATACCTTTAAACACAACCAGTAAATTATGTGTAAGAGCAGTAGATTATGATAAAGATGGCGACTTAGATTTATTTGTTTCTGGCAGGGTAGACCCTTGGAATTATCCAAAGCCTGTGTCAAGCTTCATATATCGTAATGATAGTAAAAGTGGTCAAATTAAATATACCGATGTAACTAAAGCGGTAGCAAAAGATTTACAAAATCTAGGTTTAATATGCGATGCGCTATTTACTGACTTTGACAATGACGGTTGGCCTGATTTAATACTCGCAGGGGAGTGGATGCCTATTACATTTTTAAAGAATGAAAAAGGTACTTTTAAAAATGTGACAGCTACCTCAGGTATTAATACACAACAAGGATTTTGGAATACCATTACAGCGGGTGATTTTGATAATGATGGTGATATCGATTATATAGCAGGCAACACGGGTAGAAATTCTTACTATAGAGCGAGTGATATTTATCCTATCTCTATCTATGCCAAGGATTTTGATAACAATGGCAGCTATGATGCCTTCCCTACTTTGTATTTACCTACAAGTCACATAGATGAAGTGAAAAAAGAATACCCAGCTCAAACCAGAGATGATATTGTAAAGCAAATGATTGGGATGCGTTCGAAATTTCAAAACTATAAGACTTATGCGGCTGCTACCAAAGATCAATTACTTACCAAAGAGCAATTAGTAGGTGCGCAAGTAGTTAAAGCAAATAATTTAAGTTCTAGTTATATTCAAAACAATGGAGGAGGTAAATTTGAAATGACTGCACTCCCAATTCAAGCGCAGTTTTCGGTTTTAAATGGTATGCAGGTAGATGATTATGATGGGGATGGTAATTTGGATATACTTATCAATGGCAACGATTATGGAACCGAAGTTTCTGTGGGTAGATATGATGCATTGAACGGGCTTTTATTAAAGGGCAATGGAAAAGGTCAGTTTGCGCCGCTGAGTATACTGGAAAGTGGCATATTTATTCCAGGCAATGGCAAGGCCTTGGTAAAACTTAGAGGTGCAAAAGGGGGCTATTTAGTAGCTGCCTCTCAAAACAGAGGACCCTTAAAAGTATATACCTTAAAAAAGAATACAAATATTTTGAATGTACAACCGGGTGATGCAAGTGCCATTATTGAATATGCCAATGGTAAAAAAAGAAAAGAAGAGTTTTATTATGGCAATTCTTTCTTGTCGCAATCGGCCCGTTTTATAAGCTATAATGAAAAAGTAAAACTGATAACAATCATAGATCAAAAAGGGGCAACTAGAAAAAACAATAATTAAATTAGACGCATTCGAAAAACTTAAATTAAACAGCAATGAAAAAATTATATAACCCATGGACTAGTCTAATGGCTATGGCATTTTTAGTAGTATCCTGCAGTCAAACTAAACAAGCTCCCTTAAATGAGGTAGATGTATTAATCAATAATGAAGATCAATTAACGCAGGTCATTATATATGATGTGTTTACACCTCCTGTAGCAAGTCGTATTTATGTTTATTCTTCATTGGCTTCCTATGAAGCTATTCGTTTTGCAAAAGAAGGGACTACTTCAATTGCAGAAAAATTAAATGGTTTTGGTAAAATGCCTGCACCTGAAAAAGGAAAGAACTACAATTATACACTTGCGGCTACCAAGGCTTTTTTTAAAGTAGCCAGAAATGTAAAAGTATTTTCGGTAGATTCTTTAACCAAGTACGAAGAGTCTGTATATAATAATTACAAATCAAATTTAGATGAAGCTACTTATAATAATTCGGTTGCTTTTGGGGATACAGTTGCAGCAGTTATTTTAGCGAGAGCTAAAAAAGATGGCTATGCTATTTCAAGAGGGAAGCAAAAATATTTAGGTAGCAATGAGCCTGGCAAATGGCGTCCTACGCCTCCAGATTATTTAGATGGAGTAGAATGGTGTTGGAATACCATGAAGCCCATGGTACTCGATTCAGCATCTCAATTTAAACCCAATTTGCCTCCAAAATATGAGACTAAACCAGGTACTACTTTTTATGGTATGATGAAGGAAGTGTACGAAATCAATAAAAATTTAACGGAAGAGCAAAAATTAATAGCAAGATATTGGGATGACAACCCTTTTGTAATTGAACATGCAGGACATATGATGTTTGGTAATAAAAAAATTACACCAGGTGGTCATTGGATAGGTATTACAGCACAGGTAGTGAAACAAGCTAATGCAGATGCTGTAAAATCGGCTCAATCATTTGCTTTAACAGCAGTGGCATTGTATGATGGTTTTATTTCTTGTTGGGATGAGAAATATAGAAGTAGTTATGTGAGACCAGTTACAGTGATCAACGAGTTGTTGGATAAAAACTGGGCACCCTTATTACAAACGCCTCCTTTTCCAGAATATACAAGTGGACATAGCACCATAACTGCTTCTGCCGCAACAGTACTTACTAAATTATATGGAGAAAACTTTGCTTTCGAAGATTCAAGCGATTATCATTATATAGGATTGAAAAGAAAGTTTACTTCTTTTCATGCTGCAGCAGCCGAGGCTTCCATTAGTAGAGTGTATGGAGGTATTCATTACACATTGAGTGTAAATACAGGTTCTGAGCAAGGAAAGAAAGTAGGAGGACTAGTCGTAAAAAAATTATTAGAGTAATCAAATTATAAACAAACCATGTCTACAACAAACCAAACTTATGATGCCATTGTCATTGGCTCAGGCATTAGTGGCGGCTGGGCTGCCAAAGAACTTTGTGAAAAAGGATTAAAAACATTAGTCTTAGAGCGAGGTCGAGATGTTGTTCATTTAAAAGATTACCCCACTGCTACAAAAAATCCTTGGGACTTTACACATAGAGGTGGAAAGACGATTGAATTAGTAAAAGACAATCCTATTGTGGATAGATGTTATGCATACAATGAAACATCGGCACACTTTTTTGTAAAGGATAAAGAACATCCATATGTTCAAGAGAAACCATATGATTGGATTAGAGGATATCAAGTGGGAGGGAAGAGTTTATTATGGGCTAGACAAACACAAAGATGGAGTAGATATGATTTTGAAGGACCAGCAAGAGATGGATTTGGCGAGTGGCCCATTACGTATGATGAATTAGCGCCATGGTATAGTCATGTAGAATTATTTGCCGGTATTAGTGGTAACTATGATAAATTAGAAACTTTACCCGATGGTGAATTCTTGCCTGCCTGGGAAATGACTGGAGTAGAAAAAGGAATGCAGTCTAGTATCATGAAAAAGTTTAAAGACCGCAATGTAGTGCAAGGAAGATGTGCGCATTTAACAGTGCCAAAACCCATACATATTGAACAAGGTCGTGGGCAATGTCAAGCGCGTTCATTGTGTGAAAGAGGGTGCCCATTTGGGGGCTATTTTAGTTCAAATGCCTCTACAATACCTTGGGCACAAAAAACGGGTAATTTAACCCTGCAAACCAATGCGGTGGTTCATTCTATTATTTATGATGAAGCCAAGCAAAAAGCAACAGGTGTAAGAGTGATAGACAGTGTTACCAATAAGATGACCGAATATTATGCCAAAATTATTTTCTTAAATGCAGCCACTTTAAATACGAATTTAATTTTATTAAATTCTACCTCAAAACGTTTCCCGAATGGTTTGGGTAATGACAATGGTTTATTAGGTAAGTATATTGCTTTTCATAATTACAGAGGAAAGTTATCGGCATCTATTGATGGACCTATGGATGAATATTATTATGGCCGTCGTCCCACACAACCTATGATGCCTAATTTTAGAAATGTCCATAAGCAAGAAGAGCAATTTCAAAGAGGCTATATGACTTTCTTTGGAGCAGGAAGAGGTAGAGCTCATGCAGAAGGTGTAGGGGGTGAATTTAAAGACGCAATTTCTGAACCAGGTAATTGGCATGTATCTATGATGATGCAAGGGGAGACTATTCCAAAGAAAACGAATCATGTAAGATTAAGCACTGATCAAAAAGATAAATGGGGCATACCTCAATTAATTACTTCGGTAGATTATGATGAGAATGATGTTTTATCCATGAAGGATTTTATACAAGCAGGCTCTGAGATGTTAGATGCAGCTGGCTGTAAGAACATTACGTCTAATGACACTAAACAGGCGCCTGGATTAGATATACATGAAATGGGAGGTGTAAGAATGGGAAAAGATCCGGCTACCTCTTTATTAAATGAACACAATCAAATGCATTTGTGTAAAAATTTGTTTGTAACAGATGGTTCTTGTATGGTGAGCACTGGAACTCAAAACCCTTCACTTACTTTTATGGCCATAACGGCAAGGGCTGCAAATTATGCGGTGGAAGCTTTGAAGAAAATGGAATTATAAATTAATTAGATGCAACAATTTAAAGGGTTTAGAAGTAGCGTTTTTATTTTTATAGGCTTACTAGTCGCAATTTCTTTGCAGGCCCAACAATGGACTAGTTCTGCAAATGGACTAATGAAATTTGCCAAATCAAATATCATGAAGGTTTCTAGTAGTCAGGCTATTCCAACAACTGCAGTGAATATTAAAGTAGATGCTAGTAAAACATATCAAACCATAGAAGGTTTTGGATATGGATTAACAGGTGGTAGTGCACAGTTATTACATGCATTGCCAAAAGATAAGAGAACAGCTTTGTTAAAAGAAATTTTTGGACAGGGTACAAAAAACTTAGGCGTGAGTTATATTCGTATAAGTATTGGTGCTTCCGATTTAGATGCACAAGTATTTAGTTATTGTGATTTGCCAAAAGGGGAGACCGATTCGTTGCTCACGCATTTTTCTTTATCCAATGATACGGTTCATTTACTACCCATATTAAAAGAAGTGTTGGCAATTAATCCTTCTTTAAAAATTATGGCATCTCCCTGGAGCCCGCCTATTTGGATGAAGTCTAATGGTATTTCAATGGGTGGGCATTTATTAAAAAAGTATTATGCATCCTATGCTAGCTATTTTGTAAAATATATTAAAGCAATGAAAGCCAATGGCGTAAAGCTTCATGCTATTACCATGCAGAATGAGCCTGAGCATGGCGGAAATAATCCAAGTTTATTAATGACAGCCGAAGAGCAAACCGAATTTTTAAGAGATTATTTAGGGCCAAAAATGAAAGCCGAAAAAATTACTACTGAAATAGTTTTGTATGATCATAATGCAGACCACCCCAATTATCCTATTGCAATATTAAATGATGCAAAAGCGAAATCATATGCAAGTGCAACTGCATTTCACTTATATCTAGGAACTGAAAAAGCATTATCTGAAGTACATCAATTACATCCTGATAAAAAAATATATTTTACAGAACAATGGACCGGGGCCAAGGGTAGCTATGATGGCGATTTAATGTGGCATTTGGAACATATTGTCATAGGGACGATTCAAAACTGGAGTAGTGTAGTGCTGGAGTGGAATTTGGCTAATAATGCAAAATTTGAGCCACATACACCGCTGGGCTGTACAGAATGTAAAGGAGCTTTCACTATACAGGATCAGTCAATCAATCGCAATGTGAGCTATTATATTGTAGGACAAATTTCCAAATTTGTTCAGCCAGGTGCCATTAGAACCTATAGTAGTTCTGACAATGAATCGGTTGTTACCACTAGTTTTAATTTAAAAAACGGAAAAAAGGCAATCCTTATTTTAAATAAAACAGATGCAAAGGAAGTAGTATTACAAGACAATAAAAATTATTACAAATTCAATATACCTGCTCAAGCGGCATCCACTATTGTATGGCCTTAGTAGAAAAAGCTAATCCCATAGTGTATAATCCTTAACCAATTTTAATAAATAACATTCCAAATAAACAAACTCTATAACTTAACATTAATTTATTCTATGAAAAAAATAATTTTAATTTTTACTATACTGCTTATAAGTGTAGCAAGTTTCTCACAAGCCAGTAAAGAGTCGGCTATGCATGCTTTTGTGAATAAATTATTAGCAAAAATGACTTTAGAAGAAAAGTTAGGGCAATTAAATCTGCCAGCGTCTAGTGATTTTGTAACAGGAGCAGTGAGTAGTTCAGATATTGCACAAAAAGTAAAAGACGGCAAAGTAGGAGGCGTATTTAATATACGTTCTGTAACAAAAATTAAAGAGTTGCAAGAATATGCTGTAAAAAACACAAGACTACACATTCCATTATTATTTGGTATGGATGTTATACATGGCTATAGAACTATTTTTCCTATACCCTTAGGAATGTCTTCTACATGGGATATGCCTTTGATTGAAAGGACGGCGCGTATTGCAGCAAATGAAGCAAGTGCTGATGGTATCATGTGGACTTTCTCTCCAATGGTTGATTTAACGAGAGACCCACGTTGGGGGCGCACTTCTGAAGGAAATGGAGAAGATGCTTTCTTAAGTTCTGCTATTGCGAAGGCAATGGTGCATGGTTATCAAGGGGATGACTTGTCTAAGAACAATACCATTATGTCTTGTGTAAAGCATTATGCCTTATATGGTGCTGCCGAAGGAGGAAGAGATTATAATACTACCGATATGAGTCGTATTAGAATGTACAATGAATATTTTCCGCCTTATAAAGCTGCTGTAGATGCGGGCGTGGGGTCGGTTATGGTTTCATTTAATGAAATTGATGGTGTGCCTGCTTCAGGAAACAAATGGTTAGTGGATGATGTCTTACGCAAACAATGGAAATTTAATGGCTTTGTAGTTTCTGATTATACAGGTATTCCTGAAATGGTGAATCATGGAATTGGAGATTTTAAAACTGTTAATGAAAAAGCTTTACAAGCTGGAGTTGATATGGATATGGTAGGGGAAGGCTTTTTAAATTCTATTGGTATTTCTTTAAAAGAAGGGAAAGTTACACAAGTGCAAATTGATAAAGCAACAGAGCGTGTGCTTATTGCAAAATATCAATTGGGATTGTTTGATGATCCTTATAAATATTGCGATGAAAAAAGATCTGCTGCAGAAGTGTTTAACGAGACCAATAGAGCTGAAGCCAGAACAATTGCTGCACAAAGTTTTGTTTTATTGAAAAACAATAATGTACTTCCTATTGCTGCCAATAAAAAAATTGCATTAGTGGGGCCATTAGCCAATGCAAAAGAAAATATGACAGGTACTTGGAGTGTGGGCGCTGATAATACACAGTCTATTACTTTATTAAAAGGATTAACTGCTGCAGTAGGCACTGCTGGGAAAGTATTGTATGCAAAAGGATCTAATTTAGAAGATGATTGGGAATTAGAGAAAAGACAAACTATGTTTGGAAAAGATATTCCAAGAGATGGTCGAACGCCAGAACAATTATTGCAAGAAGCTATTGCAGTGAGTGCAGAAGCAGATGTAATTGTTGCAGCTTTAGGGGAAGGGGCGGAAAGTACTGGAGAGAGTGCTTCACGAACTTCTTTGGATTTGCCCGCTTCACAACAAAAATTATTAAAAGCTTTACTGGCTACTGGAAAGCCTGTTGTGTTAGTTTTATTTAATGGTCGTCCTTTAACATTAACTTGGGAGGATGCCAATGTGCCTGCTATATTAGATGTATGGTTTGCGGGCTCTGAAGCAGGCTATGCTATTGCTGATGCCTTATTAGGTAATGTGAATCCTTCTGGTAAATTGAGTATGAGTTTTCCTCAAAATGTAGGGCAAATTCCATTGTATTATAATCATAAAAATACTGGACGTCCATTAGGAAAATGGTTTTCAAAGTTTCAATCTAATTATATAGATGTAAGTAATGAGCCTTTATATCCATTTGGATATGGGTTAAGTTATACTAAGTTCGATTATAGTGATTTTGCTGTTTCTGCCACTCAATTGAATGGAAATCAAAAATTAATGGCTACTGTTACGGTTAAAAATACTGGAGCTGTTACTGGAAAAGAAGTAGTTCAGCTTTACATTCGTGACCTAGTAGGCAGTGTAACTAGACCTGTGCAAGAATTGAAAGGTTTTCAGAAAATAGAATTGGCACCAGGCGCAAGTAAAAAAATAAGCTTTGAAATTACGCCTGCCTTATTAGCATTTTATAATGGTGATTTAAAATTAGATTGGGAGTCGGGCGATTTTCAAATAATGGTAGGGCCTAATTCAAGAGACGTTCAAATGTTAAAAGTAAATTGGACCAAGTAGGGCGAAAATAATCATTAGAGGCTATTTGTGAAATAAAATAAATTTAAAATATTTTATTTCACAAAAGCTTACCAGGAACCATACAACCCGTCTTTTAATGCTTTTTGATATTTCTTATCATTGAAAGTGTATAAAAAGGGAGCTTTGTGTGCACCGCCTTTTCTTGTTTCGTTGAGTTTATTAAATATGCCAAAACCCAGCATTTTACGTTGAAAGTTGCGACGGTCTAATTTTTTATTCAGAATGGTTTCGTAAAGCTTCTGAATTTCTGGCATGGTGAATTTCTTAGGTAATAAGTTTTTGCCAATGGGTAGGTAAGCTAATTGTGTTCTTAAAGTTTCAAGTGCTTTTTCAACAATGAAATTATGATCCATCATAAGTGTACCTATTTTTTGGACATCTACCCAAGCATAGGTAGAATCATAACTATCTGCTTTAATAATGGCAGCACTAAAATCGATGAGTGCATAGTAGCCTACTGTTACAAATCTTTGTGTTAACCAATTATCTTTTGGAATTTTTATACCGTATTCTTGAAATTTTAATTGGTGAAAAGTAACATCAGATCTGTTGGGGTTTCCAAAGGCATGAAATTGCTGTAAAAATATATTATCTAGTCCTGTTCTTAATGCAAGAACTCTATAGGCGGCATCGTCTACCTCTTCATTTTTTAATACAAATCCACCTGGCAATGACCATATATTGGCTTGCTTAACCTCTAGGAGTAATATTTTAAGTACGTTTTCGTGAAAGCCAAAAATGACACAGTCCACCGAAACTCCAGGGTGTATTTGTTCATTTCCCTTGAGTAGCAATTGCTTAAGGGTAGGTGGGAACGGCTTTGTTTTAGACATGAGTTTAAAGATAGAAAAATTTGGGAAAATGGACCAATTAATTTAGATTGTGTCATTATAACGCAATAAAGCATTGCCCTAAAAACTTAAATCAATCATTATGAATACTAGAAGAAAATTTTTACAACAAACCGCTTTGTTAGCCACTGGTGGAATGTTGCTACAAAAAAACAGTTTTGCAAATAGTTTATTTTCTGCGCCTGCTTTACCTGCGCCAGGGATACAATTGTTTACACTTTTTAATGAAATGGATATAGACACGGCGGGTACTTTGCAAAAAGTAGCCAATGCAGGATACAAAAACATTGAATCTGCTTTTAGTAAGCAAGCTGGTTTTTATGGCAATAAGCCAAAAGACTTCAAGCAATTATTAAGTAATATGGGAATGGACTGGCGTTCACACCATGTAATGGGCACACCCATAAAATTACCTCCTAATTATAAATTGCCTACTGGTCCAGATGGTAAGCCTATGAGTTTCCCAGTTATGAAAAATTTAAGAGACAATAGCCAAGAGATTATTGATAATGTCGCTGAAGCGGGTATTGGTTATTTAGTTTGTGCAAGTATTAATATAGAAACAGGAGATGATATAAAGAAGTCGGCAGAAGTTTTACAAAGAGCAGGGGAGCAGGCTAAGAAAGCAGGCATGCAATTTGTTTATCATAATCATGCTACTGAATTTAATACCACCGATGGCATTGTTTCTTATGATTACTTTACTACTCAAATTAGCGCTGATGTTTTAAAAATGGAATTGGATTTAGGATGGGTTTTTAAAGCAGGGAAAAATCCGGTTGAGATTTTCAAGAAAAATAAAGGACGCTTCCCCTTATTGCATGTGAAAGATATGGATGCAGCTGGCAATATTGTTCCTTTTGGAACAGGTTCTTATGATTTTAAAGATACTTTTAAAAATGTAGATGTAGCAGGTATGAAGTATTATTTTTTAGAGCAAGATTTTCCAAAGCACCCATTTGAAGATATAATTACAGCCACTAATAATTTCGAAAATTTCAAAAAGACTTTGTAAAGGAGATTAAACGCATCTTCCACCAAAGCATAGTAAGTTTAAGTTTGATACAAAAAAAGCACTCCCTTCAACAGGAGTGCTTTTTAATGCGGACTAGCTTATGAGCCATCCAATAATATTACTTTATAACTTGCTCTGTAATTTTACCAGTAGTCTTATGCTTTAAAATTAATTTCTTAGTTCCATAATGGGTCATTTCTTCTTTAATCAAATAATGATCCTTATCGTACTCTACTAAATGACTTTCTTTTGTTAAACCAGTTTTGCCTCTCCAAATATCTAAGTTAACCGGCTCCCATAATTTAGATTTAGCAGAACGGTACGCAGCATCTAAAACGCAATTCACAATATAGCCATCATAAAAAGTTTCTTTAGGGGCTTCTCCTTTTTCCATGGAATTAAACATGTCCATAAACATATGGTTATAGCCTAATTCATTTAATTCATCACCTACAGGGAATAACCAACCACTATTACTTTCCGATTTTTCTGAAATATAATCACCACCTTTACCTGTAGTAAACATTTCAAATCCAGTTCTTAAAAAACTATTAATCCAAATAGTACCTTCTGTTCCCATTACTTCGTCGCGTAAATCCAGTCCACCTCTAAAGGTCCAGCTTACTTCAAATTGACCAATAGCGCCATTTTCATACTTCACCAAGCCAATGGCATGGTCTTCGGCATCGATGGGTTTTACTTGTGTATCAGCCCAGCACATTACTTCTATAGGCTTAATATCTTTTCCTATATAACTTCTTGAAATTTCTACACAATGGCAGCCTAAATCTAAAATACAACCACCGCCAGCTTGTTCAATATCCCAGAACCAATCACTGTGGGGGCCAGGATGCGTTTCGCGTGACTTTGCCCATAATATTCTACCAACAGCACCTTCTTTTACACTTTGATTGGCCTTGATAAATTTAGGAGTATATACAAGATCTTCTAAATAGCCATTAAATATTCCTGCTTCCTCAACTGCGATGAGCATTCTTTTTGCTTCTTCTCCATTTCGTCCTAATGGTTTAGTGGTCATCACGGCTTTTTTATGCTTGCAACATAACATCACAGCAATTTCATGAATATTATTAGGTAATGCAATACATACCACATCCACATCGGGGTGGGCAATAGCTGCTTCCATATCTGTTGTCCAATGAGCACACTGATAATCGGCTGCAAATTTGGTTGCACTCTCTTCACGTCGCGCATAAATACTGACTACTTTATCTTTACTTCTATACCCTTGTAAAGCATCGGCGTAAAAACGCCCAATAAATCCTGCTCCTAACATTGCAATACGCATCTTTAATAATTTTTAGATTTTTATAATTGATTTTTGTTTAAATATTTTTAAGAAACAGTTGCTGTTTCTTTTTTCTCTTTAAAGAATAAAATAAAAGCAATTAACACGGCTCCTGCAATAGCAGCGGGCACAAGCCATACTCCTTGCCAATTGTGTTGATTCAAAGATCCTGCAGTTGCGGTAATTTTATATTGATCCACTACATGACCACTATATAATGTGCCTATATACATGCCTACACCATAAGTAGCAAATGTAAATAAACCTTGCGCGGCGTTCTTGATTTTTTCTCCTGCTTTTTTCTCTGTATACATATAGCCTGTTACAAAAAAGAAGTCGTAACAAATGCCATGTAATATAATACCAGCATATAGCATCCAGCTATGCTCCATATTGCCATAAGCGAAAAATACATAACGTAATAACCACGCACTAATACCCAATATCAACATATTTTTTACACCCACTCTATTAAACATAAATGGAATTGCTAAAATAAATATGGCTTCTGACATTTGCCCCATAGTCATTTTACTGGCTGCATTATCTAATCCAATTTCATTTAGAAAAGGGTTAGCAAATCCATAATAAAATGAAAGAGGTATACAAATTAAAATTGCAGAAACGAAAAATATAAAAAAAGATCTTGATTTAAATAATACGAAAGCATCTGTTCCTAAAATAGAACCTACTGTTACTTTTTCTGCCTGTGCTTTTGGTGGTGTATTTGGTAATGCAAAACTTAATAACCCTAAGAAGGCAGAAACACCGGCTGCTACATAAAAAGTACCTTCTGTTTTTTCAATACCTAATTTTCCAATCACTAAACCTGCAGCAATCCATCCTAATGTACCAAATACGCGAATCCATGGAAATTGTTTTCCTGGGTCGGTCATTTGTGCGAAAGCAACACTATTACTTAACGCAATTGTAGGCATGTATAATAGAGCATATATTAAAATGACCCAGTAAAAATTTTGATTATCGGCTTTGGTAGCATAAAAAAGTAAAGCAGCACCTACAAAATGTAATACACCCATAATCTTTTGAGCTGCAAAAAAACGATCGGCAATCATCCCTACAAAAAATGGACTAAAGATGGTTGCTATTGCCACAGCGCTATACGCTGCTCCAATATCAAGTCCTGTTGACTTTAAAATTTCACCCATATAAGTTCCCATTGTTACATACCATGCCCCCCAAATATAATATTGCAAGAACATCATGGAGGAAAGCATTACGCTAATTTTTGTTTTCATATATTGAGCTGTTTTAAGCGTATTCAATATACTCAAAAAAATGGAAATTTGCCTTTAAGCGCAAGAAAAAATGATGAAAAACTTATTAAAAATTAAACAAATATTATGCTTCCAATGCTTGCATAATATCTGCTAGAATATCTTCTTTGTGTTCTAGCCCAACTGATATCCTAATTAAACCATCGCTAATACTTACTGCTGCGCGCTCTGCTTCCGAAAGCTTTGCATGTGTGGTACTAGCAGGGTGGGAAGCAATGCTTCTGGTGTCGCCTAAATTAGCAGTAAGCGATAACATTTTTAGGTTATTCAAGAAGGAACGACCTGCTTCAATACCTCCTTTCATTTCAAAACAAACAATGCCGCCTCCGTTTAACATTTGTTTTTTTGCAATAGCATAATGAGGATGAGATGTTAGAAAAGGATATTTTACAAAATTAATTTTTGCATGACCTTGTAATTTTTCGGCAACAAATAAGGCATTGCTGCAATGTCTCTCCATGCGAACTTCTAAAGTCTCTAAACTTTTACTTAATACCCAGGCATTAAAGGGAGATAAAGAAGGTCCTGTAGCTCTACAGAATAAATAAATTTCATGAATGAGTGCTTTGCTTCCTACAATGGCACCCCCTAAAACACGTCCTTGACCATCCATCCATTTGGTAGCGGAGTGAATAACTAAGTCTGCGCCTAAATCGATAGGGGTTTGTCCAATAGGTGTTGCAAAACAATTATCTACACTTAAAATAACTTTATGTTTTTTAGCAATAGCACTTACCATAGCAATATCAATCACTTCTAATCCAGGATTGGTAGGTGTTTCCAAGTATATCATTTTGGTATTAGGCTGAATGGCTTTTTCCCATTCGGCAGCACTAGCATTGGCACTTACATAACTATATTCAATACCATATTTAGGTAAGTATTTTGAAATAACTGTGTGCGTGCTTCCAAATATAGAATTGCAAGATAAAATATGATCTCCTTTTTTTAACAAAGCCATGAAGGAGCCAAACACAGCGCTCATTCCTGTAGCAGTTGCAAAGCCTGTTTCTGCATTTTCTAAAACACATAATCGATCCACAAATTCTTGCACATTCGGATTAGAAAAACGACTGTATATATTAGCATCAGTCTCATCTGCAAAAGCAGCGCGCATATCTTCGGCAGTATCAAAACAAAAACTACTTGTTAGATACATAGGACTTGCATGTTCTCCTTCGGCAGTCCTAGGAATTTGCGTTCTTATTAATTTTGATTGATTGTGCTTCATACAAATATTTTAATGTGCTAATGCTGTTTCAATTTATTTATCCAATGGCAACCTCCCAAGAAATGACAGCACCTGCTGCTCTTAGGGTAGCTGCTACAGAACAATATTTATCTATGGATAAGGCGCAAGCTTTTTCTGCCTTCTCTTTTGTCATAGTGCCTTTAAATTTGAATATAATATGAATGGACTTCCACAAAGCGGGTTCTTTACCAGTTTCTCTTTCTCCATCAATAATCATTTCAAAAAATTCTATTGTTTCTTTTTGTTTATTTAAAATCATTACAATGTCTACGCCACTGCAAGCGCCAAGAGCACTTAATAAAGTTTGCATAGGCCTTAGTCCTGTGCCATGGCCTCCTTGGTCAACAGGAATGTCCAGCCTCATCGTATTATGGGCTTCGTCCACTGCATTAAAAGCAAATCCATCATTCATTCTAGTCACGATCATCCTAGCCATAAAATAATAATTGTTAGTTTATTGAAATATAAATTCCAATGATTATGCAAATGTAATTCAAATAGATAGTTACTTTGCATTAGAATTAGAAAAAATGGAGCCAAAGATCTATAAATATCAAAGTGCTTTTATGCTGGAATGTGGTGTGAGCCTACCTAAGCTTACCATTGCCTATCATACTTATGGGACATTTACCCCCGGCAAGAAAGTGGCTTGGGTATGTCATGCGCTTACTGCTAATTCCGATGCTGCTGATTGGTGGAAGGGATTAGTGGGCGAGGGGGCTATTATTAATCCTACAGATTATTTTATTGTTTGTGCTAATATTATAGGGTCTTGTTATGGTTCTACAGGTCCGTTAAGTGCCGAAACAATAGGCACAGATATCAGTTTTGATAATTTTCCTACAGTGACTATTCGCGATATGGTGAAGGCACATATTTTATTAAGAACGCATTTAGGCATTCAAGAAATTGATTTATTATTAGGTGGAAGTATGGGTGGCTATCAAGCCTTGGAGTGGGCGATATATGAACCTACTATTATTAAAAAAATGTTCCTTATTGCTACCTCGCCTTCTGAAAGCGCATGGGGTGTAGCAGTGCATACAGCACAAAGATTAGCTATTGAGGCAGATTGTACTTGGAAAGAGCCGGCTCCCAACGCAGGGGCTAAAGGATTAAAAGCTGCAAGGGCCATTGGCATGTTAACCTACCGTAATTATGGTATTTATCAAGAAAAACAAACCGATGATGATCCTGAAAAAATAGACAATTTTAAAGCGTCTTCTTACATTAATTACCAAGGGGATAAATTAGTAAGTCGATTCAACGCTTATAGTTACTGGTTATTAACGAAGTCAATGGATAGTCACCACCTAGCACGTAAAAGAGGGGGCGATTTAATTAAAACATTAAACGCCATTCAAACACCCACTTTTATAATTGGTATCAATAGTGATATTTTATGTCCATTAGATGAACAACGTTTTATGGAGCAGCATATGCCAAAAGCAACTTTGGTTGCCATTGATTCCGTATATGGTCACGATGGATTTATTATTGAGTCTGTACAAATAACGACGCATTTAAAATCTTGGTTAGTCCAAGTAGGGTAGCTTACT
>CAINWZ010000058.1 GCA_903854725.1 uncultured Bacteroidota bacterium | reverse complement strand
TTATATCGTCGTGTAATTATTCGTAACAACCGTTTAAAGCGTTTGTTAGAAATTAAAGCACCAGAAGTTATCTTGCGTAATGAGAAGCGTATGTTACAAGAAGCTATCGATTCTTTATTCGATAACTCTCGTAAGTCAAATGCGGTGAAAGCAGAAGGTGGCCGTGCATTAAAATCTTTATCAGATGTATTGAAAGGTAAGCAAGGTCGTTTCCGTCAAAACTTATTAGGTAAGCGTGTCGATTATTCTGGTCGTTCTGTAATTGTAGTAGGACCTGAGTTAAAGATGCATGAGTGCGGATTACCAAAAGATATGTCGGCTGAATTATTCAAGCCATTTATCATTCGTAAATTAATTGAAAGAGGTATTGTAAAAACAGTAAAATCTGCTAAGAAATTAGTTGATAAAAAAGAAGCTGTTATTTGGGATATCTTAGAAAATATATTGAAAGGACATCCAGTAATGTTAAACCGTGCCCCAACATTGCACCGTTTATCTATACAAGCTTTCCAACCTAAATTGGTAGAAGGTAAAGCCATTCAATTACACCCATTAGTTACCTCTTCGTTTAACGCGGATTTCGATGGTGACCAAATGGCGGTGCACGTTCCTTTGAGCCATGCGGCTATTTTGGAAGCACAATTATTGATGTTGTCTTCTCATAATATTTTGAACCCACAAAATGGTACGCCTATCACACTTCCTTCTCAGGACATGGTGTTAGGTTTATACTATATTACGAAGGGTAAAAAATCTATGGGAGATTTAGTAGTAAGAGGTGAGGGTAAAGCGTTCTATAATTTAGACGAAGTAATTATCGCTTACAACGAAGACAAAATAGATTTACACGCTAATATTAGAGTAAAAACCAACATTCGTGAAAACGGTGTATTGGTTAATAAGTTAATTGAAACTACAGTGGGTCGTGTGTTGTTTAATCAACATACGCCTAAGCCAGTAGGTTTTGTAAATCAATTATTAACTAAGAAAAGCTTAAGAGAAATTATTGGTGATATTATTAAAATCACTGACGTTCCTACTACTGCTAAATTCTTGGATGAAATTAAAACATTAGGATTTAGAATGGCCTTCCGTGGTGGATTGTCGTTTAACGTGAATGACTTAGTTGTTCCGGAAACAAGACAAGCATTATTAGACGGCGCTAAGATAGAAGTAGAAGAGGTTTGGGAAAACTACAACATGGGTTTAATTACCAATAACGAGCGTTACAACCAAGTAATTGATATTTGGAGCCGTGTCGATACGCGTATCACTGAAACATTAATTCGTGAGATGGCGATTGATAAACAAGGTTTCAACTCAGTTTACATGATGTTGGATTCTGGTGCAAGAGGTAGTAAAACACAGGTTAAGCAGTTAGTAGGTATCCGTGGATTGATGGCTAAACCTCGTAAGAGTGGTAGCACAGGATCTGAGGTTATTGAAAACCCAATCTTATCTAACTTTAAAGGTGGATTGAACGTATTAGATTACTTTATCTCTACACACGGTGCACGTAAAGGTTTGGCGGATACGGCGTTGAAAACTGCGGATGCGGGTTATTTAACTCGTCGTTTAGTAGACGTTTCACAAGACGTTGTTATCTCTGAAGAAGATTGCGGCACATTACGTGGTATTGCAACAAGTGCATTAAAAGATAACGAAGATATTATAGAGCCATTAGCAGATAGAATTGAAGGTCGTACTTCATTACATGATGTATTCAATCCAATTACCAATGAATTAATGGTGGGTGCTGGTGAGGAAATCATGATTGATGTTGCAAGAGCAATCGAAGACGCAGGCATTGAAACAGTTGACATTCGCTCGGTATTAACTTGCGAATGTAAGCGTGGTGTTTGTGTAAGCTGTTATGGTAGAAACTTAGCAACTGGATATGTTACACAAAAGGGTGATGCTGTAGGTATTATTGCAGCACAATCAATTGGTGAGCCAGGTACGCAGTTAACATTACGTACTTTCCACGTAGGTGGTGTTGCGGGTTCTTCTTCAGTTGAATCTGCTTTACAAGCTAAGTTTGATGGTACTATCCAGTTTGATGGTTTACGTACAGTAGATACCATTAACAATGATGGCAATAAAGTTAAAGTTGTTATTGGACGTACTGGTGAAGTAAGAATTATGGATGTTAAGAATGATCGTTTAATGATTACCAATAACGTTCCTTATGGTGCTTTGTTAGCTGTTAAAGATGGCGCGCAAGTTAAAAAAGGAGATGTTATTTGTACATGGGATCCATTTAACAACGTAGTTGTTGCAGAACAAAATGGTAAAATTAAATTTGAAAATATTATCGAAGGATTTACTTACCGTGACGAAGCGGATGAGCAAACAGGTCACCGTGAAAAAGTGGTAATTGAATCTAAGGATAAAACAAAAATACCTACTATCATATTAGAAGGCGGCAAGGACAATAAAATGTACAACTTACCAGTAGGCTCTCATATCGTTATCGAAGAGGGTATTGAAGTGAAGTCTGGACATGTACTTGTTAAAATTCCAAGAGTCTTAGGAAAATTAAGAGATATCACAGGAGGTTTACCACGTGTAACTGAATTATTCGAAGCACGTAATCCAGGTAATCCTGCGATTGTTTGTGAGATCGATGGTATTGTTGCTTTTGGTAATATCAAGCGTGGTAACAGAGAGATTGTGGTAGAATCTAAAGATGGTATGGTGAAGAAATACTTGGTGCCTTTAACACGTCAAATCTTAGTACAAGATAGTGACTTCGTTAAAGCTGGTTCTCCATTATCTGACGGTCAAATTGCACCTGCTGATATTTTAGCTATTAGAGGTCCATTTGCTGTACAAGAATATGTGGTGAATGAAATTCAAGAGGTTTACCGTTTACAAGGTGTAAAAATTAATGACAAGCATATTGAAGTGATCGTTCGTCAAATGATGAAGAAGGTAGAAATCGTTGACGCAGGTGACACTAAGTTCTTAGAAGAAGATTTGGAAGATCGCTTTGATTTTATCGAAGAGAACGACCGTATCTATGATAAGAAAGTAGTTACTGAAGCAGGTGAAAGTGCAAAACTAAAAGCAGGTCAAATTGTAACAGTGCGTGAATTAAGAGAAGAGAATTCTATCTTACGTCGTGCCGACAAAAAAGTAGTGGAAGTGCGTGATGCAAAACCAGCTACTGCTCGTCCTGTCTTATTAGGTATCACTAAAGCTTCTTTAGGTGTTCAAAGCTGGATATCTGCTGCATCATTCCAAGAAACCACTAAAGTATTAAGCCAAGCGGCAATACAAGGTAAAGTGGACTTGATGTTAGGATTAAAAGAGAACGTTATTACAGGTCATTTAATCCCTGCAGGTACAGGTCAAAAAGAATTCGAAAAATTAATCGTTGGTAGCAAAGAAGAGTACGAAGTATTGGCTACAACACGTGAAGCGATGAGCTTTGACGACGACGAATAATTAAAAGACATACTATTTGTTAAAAAGCAGGATTAGGCAACTTTTCCTGCTTTTTTTATGTCTATTTTAGTAGCTAGAATATATAATTTTACCTATTTTTATAGGGTAGAGGGAAGTCCATTTTCTATATTTATTAAATTAAAATTTTCAGATGAAATCAAACGCTTGGGTCTTTAATGGTGTGATTGCAGTAGCAGTAGTTATCTTGTATATCCTTCACTTTAGCAGTAGTAGTATGCCTGTTAAGGCGTCTGCCGTTGGTGGTGCGGGAACCAAGGTTGCCTATTTTGAAATAGACTCTATCCAAAATAGTTATGAGTTTTTTAAAGAAGTAAAATCGGCATTACAGGTGAAGGATATGGAAAATGCAAAAGAGTTAACCTCTTTAAAAAATACGTTTGCTGCTAAGTATCAAGACTTACAAAAAAATGGACGTAGTCTTTCTCAAGCAGAAATTGCGAATCGTCAACAAGAGTTAGCACAATTAGAAAAAAACTATACTAATAAAGAGCAACAATTATCTCAAGAACTACAAGAAGAAAGTTTTAAGCGTTTGCAAGAGGTGAAAAAGAAAATAGAATTATTTTTAGAAAAGTACAATAAGAATAAAGAGTTTGCTTACATATTTTCAAGCAATGCCGATTTGATGTATTACAAAGACACTGCTTATGATATCACTTCAGATATTATAAAGGGGTTGAATGTAGAACATAATTCAAAAAAATAGCATATCTTAAATCCTCTACGATCATAACGAGAGGATTTTTTATTTAACACACAATTGTAAAACTATGTCAACAACAGAAACGACCGAATTTAAACCAAGGTTAGGGGCTATGGATGCGACGATGATTGTAGCCGGCGGTATGATAGGTTCAGGTATATTTATTGTTAGTAGCGAAATTACTAGATATGTTGGAAGTGCCGGTTGGTTAATTACAGCCTGGCTTATTACAGGATTCATGACCATAACGGCTGCAGTAAGTTATGGCGAGCTAAGTGCAATGTATCCCAAAGCAGGAGGGCAATATGTATATTTACAAAAAGCGTATAATCCACTTGTGGCCTTTTTATTTGGATGGAGTTTTTTCTCTGTGATACAAACAGCCACCATTGCTGCAGTAGCAGTAGCTTTTAGTAAGTTTACCGCTTACTTAATACCGTCGGTGGGAGAGAGTAATATATTAGCCGATCTAGGTTTTATTAAAATTTCAGCAGCGCAAGTGCTGGCCATTTGTTTGATACTATTTTTAACCTATACCAATACAAGAGGCGTAAAGGAAAGTAAAATGATACAAAACTCATTTACTTTTACAAAGCTTATTTCTTTATTTGGATTAATCATTGTGGGCTTTTTATTTGCAAAGCATAATTACTGGGGCATTAACTGGACCAATGCCTTTGATGCTAAACAAAATATTGCCACTACTGCCTTAGATGGCACCGTAACCAATAGCTGGGTACCAGTGGGAGGCACTGCCTTAATTGGTTTAATGGCAGCCGCCATGGTAGGTTCTATTTTTAGTAGTGACTCATGGAATAATGTAACTTTTATTGCAGGTGAAATTAAAAATCCACAACGCAATATTGGTTTGAGTTTATTTTTAGGAACCAGTATTGTTACCTTAATTTATATCAGTGCCAATTTGATGTATTTATATGTACTACCCTTAAATGAAATGGCATTTGCCGAAAATGATAGAGTAGCCATTACTGCAGCGAATGCTGTATTAGGAAATATTGGAACGATAGTGATAGCGGTTATGATTATGATATCTACTTTTGGTTGTAATAATGGATTAATCTTAGCAGGTTCAAGAGTTTATTACACTATGGCAAAGGATGGCTTGTTCTTTAAAAAAGCAGGCACTTTAAACAAAAATGAAGTTCCAGCCTATGGTTTATGGATACAAGCGTTGGTAGCTAGTTTATTATGTTTGAGTGGTAAATATGGTGATCTATTAACTATGGTTTCTTTTATAGTGGTTATATTTTATGTACTTACTATTATTGGCATTTTTATCTTAAGAAAAAAGGAACCCAATTTACCTAGACCTTATAAAGCCTTTGGTTATCCTTATTTACCAGCAATCTATATAGTGATGGCAACGGTATTCTGTATTGGTTTGGTGTACACTAAGCCATTCTACTCCTTATGGGGCTTGGTAATTACGCTTATCGGCATACCTTTGTACTATCTTGCATTACGTAATAAAAAAGCGGCATAATACCCATGGAAGCAAAAGAAATACAGGAATTATTTAATAGCTTATCTACTACTAAGATTGGAGTGATTGGTGATATCATGTTAGATACCTACTGGTGGGGTAATGTAGATCGTATTTCTCCAGAAGCGCCTGTGCCTATTGTAACTCTTCAAAGAAAAGAAATAAGAGTAGGAGGGGCTGCCAATGTTGCTTTAAATCTTGGCTCCTTGGGAGCGCCTACTACTTTGTTTGCTGTTATTGGAAAAGATACAGAAGGAGCTGACTTGCAACAGTTATTAAAAAAGCAAGGTATTAACACAAACTATATTATTGCAGCGGATACAAGAGTGACTACGAATAAAGTGAGAGTGATGGGACGTAATCAACAAATGATGCGTTTAGATCATGAGGACACTAGTGATATTACCACCAAGGAAGAAGATCAATTGTTGGCCAATTTTATTGAATATGTCAATAAAGAAAAACCTGCTTTAATTATTTTAGAAGATTATAATAAAGGTGTTTTAACGGAAAGAATTATTACCACTGTGATTGATTATTGTAAACAACAAGGAATTCCAACAGCGGTGGATCCAAAACAAAAAAACTTTTTAGCCTATAAAGGTTGTACCATTTTTAAACCAAACTTAAAAGAAGTAAAAGAAGGATTAAAGATATCTATTGATGCTATTAATGAGCAAAGCATGCAAATGGTACATAAGGCATTGCAAAAAAGTTTGTCTCATGATATTTCCTTTATTACCTTATCGGAGCATGGAGTTTATTTTGAAACAGCTTCAGCACATCAAATGATACCAACCCATATTCGTAATATTGCCGATGTAAGTGGTGCAGGGGATACGGTGATAGCAGTGGCTTCTTTGGTGTATGCAGCCACTAAAAATATGTCATTAGCTGCAGAAATTTCAAATATAGCAGGCGGAATGGTTTGTGAATTAGTTGGTACAGCACCCATTAACAAAAAAGACTTAGAAGCAGAGGTAATTAATTTGTTAGGGAAATAATTAGTATAAATAAGAATTGTAAATTTTTCGTTCATCATGTATTCAAAAAAATTAGCCATTATAGTTGCTGGAGGAACGGGTCAAAGAATGGGCTCTGTAGTGCCCAAGCAATTTTTAGAAATTGAACATAAAGCTATTTTATTACATACTATCGATCAATTTGTGGCCGCTTTTGCTGACATTGAATTAGTCATAGTACTACCTCAAGTATATTTGGAAGAAGGAAAAAAATTAATTACTCAAAATAAGTACAAAAATACCTTCAGTTTTGTAGCAGGAGGAGATACTCGTTTTCAATCGGTAAAAAATGGACTTTCAAAAGCGACCAGTACTTGTATTGTTTTTGTGCATGATGCAGTAAGGTGTTTATTAACACCAGCGCTTGTTCAAAGATGTTATCAGCAAGCAGTTGAAAAAGGATCTGCCATTCCTGCTGTAAGTGCAACAGATACGATACGTTTAATGGAAGGGGAGAAGCACCATTTAATAAACAGAGAGGATGTAATGCTTATACAAACCCCTCAAACCTTTCAATCAGAAATATTATTGAAAGCCTTTGAGCAAAACTATCAAAATTCATTTACAGATGAGGCCAATGTGGTAGAGGCAAGTGGAGTGCCTGTATTTTTAGTAGAAGGAGAATTTGAGAATATAAAAATTACTAGGCCCTTAGATATGGCCATTGCTAATTATATCCTTACTAAACGTTTTTCTTAAAAGTATTGTTTCCAACAAGTATCAACTTTATACTATACCCAAACTTTGTGTGCTAAAAGGGTACAGCTACTAAATCTTAATCTTCTAATGGCATTGGGTCGCTAAAAGAGGCATCTGGCCCCTGTTTCAGCATTGAAGTACTTTTACTAATTTTCTCTAAAATTTGATGAGCTACTTCCATAGCTAAAAAACCATCTATCTCACTTACTACAGGTGTTTCGTTATTGATAATAGCATGTACAAAACTACTTAGTTCGGCTTTAATGGCATTTCCCTCTTCAATCACAGGATTGGCAATGGAGATAGTCTTGGTACCCTGATGTGTTTCAATGTCAAAAGAAAACGCATCGGTATCCTCTGGCTTTTTTAATTTAATAATTTCTGTATTTTTCTCTAAAAAGTCAATTCCTATATAAGCATCTTTTTGAAATAGTCTTATTTTGCGCATTTTTTTCATGCTTATTCTACTGCTCGTTAAATTGGCTACGCAACCATTGTTAAATTCGATGCGAACGTTGGCTATATCTGGGGTGTCGGTTAAAACTGCTACGCCACTTGCAGAAATGTTTTTGATATCACTTTTTACAATACTTAAAATGATATCGATATCGTGAATCATTAAATCAAAAATAACACTTACTTCAGTGCCTCTAGGATTAAACTGTGCTAAACGATGTACTTCAATAAATAAAGGATTTAAGGAAGCGTTTTTTAAAGCGGTATATGCAGGATTAAATCTTTCTACATGACCCACCTGTAATTTTACATTGGCTTCTTTCACCATATTCACAATGGCCTTTCCTTCTTCAATCGTATTAGCCATTGGTTTTTCTACAAAAACATTTTTTCCCATTTTGATGGCCATTTCGCAAACGGGGAAATGATGTTGGGTAGGAGTAACGATGTCTATAATATCACAGGCTGCAATAAGGGCCTCTTCGTCCATGAATCTTTTTAAGCCATAGGTTTTCTCTACTTCTTTGGCATTGTCGTTATTAGGGTCAAAAAAGCCCACTATACTCACTTCTGGAATTTCTTTCCAGTTATTCAAATGGTATTTCCCTAAATGCCCCACTCCAAACACGCCCACTTTAAGCATAAGTATAGTTTATTAAAGGTAAAGTTACACTATAAGGCATTGAATTTGAATGGTTTTAGCAGGGTGTGGAAAATTGGCATCTTGCTGTTAATTGATACAATTTACAAGCCCATTTCGTATCTTTAAACAAAGCTTTTTTTTCCAAAGCGTTAAGTGGCCTATGCACCCCAATATTCAACATTTATATGATATAGCCAACAAACCTTCACGTAAGGTATTGGGGCTTATGAGTGGCACTTCCTTAGATGGTTTAGACATTGCTTTATGTACCATTGCAGGTGCTGGTGTTCATACACGCGTTGTTTTAGAAAAACACACTACAGTTCCTTATTTGCAAGATTTTAGAGAGAAGGTATTATCTGTATTTTCAAAACAAAATGTTTCCTTGGCTCAATTGTGTGTGCTTAATCCTTGGATTGCGCAACAACATGCAAAAATGATTCAGGATACTTTAGCCTCTTGGAATATAAAACCAAATGAAGTTGATTTAATAGCCAGTCATGGGCAAACAATTTTTCATGCACCCAAGTCGTTACATCCTCATGACGAATTTGGTACGGCTACATTACAAATAGGCGATGGAGATCATATTGCTGCAGGTACAGGCATTATTACCATTAGTGATTTTAGACAAAAGCATATAGCCGCAGGAGGAGAGGGAGCGCCTTTAGCAATATATGGTGATTATTTATTGTGCGCACATCCTACTGAAAATAGAGTGCTATTAAATATGGGAGGTATTGCTAATTTTACTTTTTTACAAGCCAATGGAAAATTAGATCAGGTATTTTCAACAGATACTGGTCCAGGCAATACAATGATGGATGCCTATGCAAGAAAACACTTTGAGGGGATTTCTTATGATAAGGATGCTGCCATTGCAAAACAAGGAACCATCAATAATGATTTATTGCAATTGTTAAAAAGCGATTCTTTTTTCTCCCTTGCATTTCCTAAAACAATTGGCCCTGAATTATTCAATCTCGATTATGTGAATGAGGCGCAATTAAAATTGGGAATTGTTTTAACTCATTATGATATCATGGCAACCTTAAATAAATTTACGGCCGAAACCATAGCAGAAGCCATACAAAATAACATGCCTGTAAACATGCCATTTAAAATGTTTGTAAGTGGTGGAGGAATGCATAACCCTTTATTGATGGATCATTTACATCAGCTATTGCCTCATGCAGCTATCGCCTCTTCTATTGAAATAGGTATTCATCCCGATGCGAAGGAAGCTATTTTATTTGCGATTCTTGCTAATGAAGCTGTGGCTGGAAGGCCTTTACTAGCCGGAGGACATTCTACTAAAACAGCTACTACCATGGGAAAGATTAGTTTCCCTCACTAGTTTTATTGAGTGTATTTTTCTATAGATTTTTTGATAGAACCATGTGTGCTTAATAATTCGGCGGCTATGCTTGCATCAGTCAAGTCAAGTTCTTCCATAATCATTTTTACGCCACGTTCAAACAATTTTTGATTGGTCAATTGCATATTAACCATCTTGTTTCCTTTAATTCTACCTAGTTTAATCATAATGGTAGTGGAAATCATATTCAGTACCATTTTTTGTGCAGTGCCACTTTTCATTCTGGTACTTCCTGTTAAAAATTCAGGGCCTACCACTACTTCAATGGGAAAATCGGCAGCTTCACTCACCGGGCTATTTTTATTACAACTTATACTTCCAGTAGCAATACCTGCTTCTTTACATTTTTGTAAACCACCAATAACATAAGGAGTGGTTCCACTAGCAGCAATGCCTACAACAATATCTAAGTTGCTTATTTTATATGCTTGTAAATCTAACCAGGCTTGATTAGTATCATCTTCTGCATTTTCTACAGCATGAAACATTGCTTTTTGTCCGCCAGCAATTATACCTACTATTAAATCGGCAGGTACGCCAAAGGTAGGAGGGCACTCGCTTGCATCCACCATGCCTAAACGTCCGCTAGTGCCTGCCCCAATATAAAATAAACGACCTCCATTTGCTAATTTTGCAGCTGCCGCATCAATTAATAATTGTATCTGCGTAATTTGTTTTTCAACTTCAATCGCTACCTTTTTATCTTCTGTGTTTATATTTTGTAGAATATCTAGGGTACTCGATTGTTCTATATTATTATAAAGTGAAGTGGCTTCAGTAGTTCTAAAAAAATCTTTATGCATTATTTGATAATGTTTTTAACGCTACAATAAATTGATCTAGTTCTTTGGTGGTTGTGTATAAATTTGGTGTGATTCTACAACCGCGTACGTCGGCATAATCAATAGCAACGGTAAATATTTTATGTTCAGATAATAAACGTTTTGCAAGATCGCCAGGTAAAATTCCATCTATCCCTACATTGGCAATGCCACAACTTCTGCTAGCTTCAGCAGGTGTGTTGATGATGATTCTTGGTAAATTTCTTACTTTACTCGTCCAATAATTTTGTAAGAAATACATTCTAGCTTCCTTGCGCTCTGCGCCAATCATTTCAAAATAATCCATACAATCATTAATCGTAAGGTCGGTATGTACAGGATGGGTACCAATATGATTCAATCTAGTAATCTTATTAATATCTTTCTCTCCATCTGCAAGTAGGGGCCATAAATTTTTTGCATTATTTTTTTTAACGTACAATAAACCTGCACCTAAAGGAGTGCTTAGCCATTTATGTAAAGCAGCAGCATAATAATCGCAATCTAATTCATCAATACGAAATTTTACATGTGCAAATGCATGGGCGCCATCTACTATCACTTGAACACCTTTGGCATGCGCCATATCGCATATTTTACGAATAGGTAATATTTGGCCAGAGATATTAATCATGTGACTAACATGAATCACTTTTGTTTTAGGGGTAATAGCATTAGCATATAAATTAACTATCTCTTCATCATTTTTGGGATGATTGGGTACAGATACTTTTACATTCACTACACCATATCTGTTTTTAATTTGTTCAAACATATCAAGCATGGCCCCGTAGTCTTGAATAGCCATGATAGCCTCGTCTCCTGCTTTCCAATCAAAACCACCAATGACTAAGTCTAAAGACTCTGTGGTGTTTCTTGTAATAACGAGTTCTTCAGCTAAGCAGCCTGCAATGCCTGCTAATCTTGCAGCGATATTTTTTTTATTGTCGAATTGCACAGTTCTCATATAATAAGAACCTTGATAATTCACTTCTTTAATATGCTCTATAAACTTATTTAGTAAGGGCTGTGGCAAAAAGTTATAATATCCATTCTCTAAATTGATATAGTCAGGCTTTAATAAATATTGATTACGAATGCCTGTCCAAAAATCTTCGTCTTTCGCTAAAGTTGCTGCAGGTAAATGTGCTTTTTGTTCAAAGCTTTTTGCCATGCCACTGATGCCTAATGGAGCAGCGATACTCGTTAAAACGATGTCTTTAATAAATTGACGTTTATTCATAAAAATACATTTAGTTGCAAATCATTTTTAAATTTGCAAATGATTATTTAGATACCTAAGCTATTTACATTCATCACTTAAAATCAATTCTTGATAAACCTGCATCTGCATTCTTACTAAACCAGCCTGTTCCATATTCTAAAACATAGAAACGGCCGTCAGGTCCTACTTCAATATCAATAGCAGAATGGAATTTTGTATTCGGCATAAAAGGTTCCATTCTATCGTAATCTCCATTAGCTTTCATTGTCACTGCTTTAATATAACCGCGCATCCACTCATTGAAAAAGAATTTACCGTCATAATAAGAAGGGTATCTAGTTTCTTTTGGATAAAGGTCGCTATAGTAAACAGGACCCGCCATAGCAGTACGTCCACCTGCACCTAAAGAAGGGAAGTTCATGGTAGAAATGCCATATGGATACCAAATGAATGCAGGTTGTGCTGGAGGTAATTCTGTTAAGCCAGTATTATTTCTTGAATTATTAATTGGTTTAGCAGGATCAAAGGCTTCACCCGATTTTCCTGTAGCATAATCATAAATATGGTAAGGGTAATTGTTGCCAATAAAGAAAGGCCAACCAAAGAATCCAGCCTTACGAGCTTGGTTAACTTCGTCATAACCTTGAGGTCCTCTTTTACCTAAACTATCTACATTGGCATCAGGACCCACTTCGCCCCAATATAAATAACCGTTCTTTGGATCTACTGAAATACGGTAAGGGTTACGATCTCCCATTACATAAATTTCAGGTCTTGTTTTATCAGTTCCTTTAGGGAATAAATTTCCTTCAGGTATTTCATATGTACCATCATCTTTTACGCGGATACGTAAAATTTTTCCTCTTAAGTCGTTGGTGTTGCCAGCACCACGACGTTCGTCATATTGTAAATGACCTGGGCGATCGTCTAAAGGAGCATAGCCATTGCTAGCATATTTTTGTTTTGGCTCGTCAAAAGGGGTGGTGTTGTCTCCTGTTGATACAAATAATGTTTTATCAGGACCAAAAGCGATGGAGCCACCTGTATGACAACATATATCACGTTGCTCATAAAATTGCAAAATTACTTTTTCAGAACTATTTAATATAGTATCATTTTCTAAAGTAAAACGAGATAATCTATTCACAGAAGAATCAGGAGCACTATAGAATATGTATACAAAATGATTTTTTGCAAAGTCAGGATCTGCTTTCACACCCAATAATCCTTCTTCAGAATTTACACCTGGTGCATTTGTTTTCCAATACACATTTAAAAAGCCTGCTTGCTTAATTTTTTTAGATGCAGCATTGTATAAATAAATTTCACCACGACGTTGAACCACTAACACGTCTAAATTAGGAAGTACTGAAAGTTCAGTAGGTTCAAAAAAAGTGCCAGTGACTAAATCGGTTTTGGTGAAATGACTTTCATCTGGCGCAAAAACACTATGTGCTTTGCTATAATCGGCAGTGTTATCGCCCATGGCATATTGAATACCCCCTAAAATATGTTTTAAATACATTGGGTCTGCAAAGGATTCTTCGGTATGGCCTAGTTCTGTATAAAAAACTCTACCACCATCAAAAATATGGTACCAAGCCATAGGATGATTGTCGCCATTTTCTCCACCTTGGTAAGATTTTTCATCAATGCTTATCAATACTTTAATATCCTTACTTAAGTTTTTGAAATTATACCATTCATCTTTTCTAGTCCAAGTAGCAGGTAAGCTATCAGTAGAAGGATGTTTTTTGTCATTGATTACTAATTTGGCTTCTTGTTGTGCAGGATGACTTTTAAAAGAAGCGCCAATCATATTCACATACCAATTCCAATCGTATTCTGCATCTGTAGCAGCATGAATACCCACAAATCCACCACCTGCTTGCATATATCTTTCTACCGCAATTTCTTGGTTGCCAGATAATAATTCACCAGTACTACTTAAGAAAACCAAAGCAGCATATTTTTTCAAGCTGTCTTCGGCAAACTTATTAGCATCGGTGGTGGTATCTACATTAAAACCATTTTTCTCACCTAAAGCCTGAATGGCTTTAATGCCTGTAGGAATTGATTCATGGTGATAACCTCCCGTTTTAGAAAATACTAAAATGGTGGGCTTGCTACTTCTTTTATTGCTACAAGAAATAAGGGTGATCAACAAAAGGCAAATAAATGCAAATGTTTTTAGGGATAAATGGATTGTTTTTTTCATGTGTTTAATCGTTGTGATTGAATCGTTTATGGCAGTTAATTTCCTACTTTTTTTGCTATTGGCAAAATAAAGATGGATTAATGGCAATTTGACTGTTGAAATCAAATAGAAAGCCTTATAATTAATATTATAGGGATACCTAAAGTCTGTATTTTTGTATAATGCTTTTCAAAAATTTAGATTCACTTATAGCTGCTGTAATAGGCATGACGGGGGTTTTGTTATTGACCCAGCATGGAGGGGTGGGGATTTCGCCTGATTCAATTTATTATATCAGTGCCTCTCATAGTTTAATGGCAGGAAATGGCTTTATGCAATTTGATGATAGCCCTTTTGTCTTATTTCCGCTCATCTACCCTAGTTTTTTGGCCCTTATTGAATATATATTCAGGACCGATATAGTTGTATTGGCTCCTTATATAAATGCTTGCTTATTTGGCGTAACTATATTTTTAAGCAGCTCAATGTTAGAAAAAATGAAACTGCTTAAATGGGTAAAATGGATAATACTTCTTTTAATAGCATTAAGTGCAGGTTTGTTGGAAATATATACCATGCTTTGGTCGGAAACCTTATTTATAACAGAAATTATTATTTTCATCTGGTGTTGTTTTTATTATTTCAAAAACAGCACGCTTAAAAATTTATGGGGTGTAGCATGTATAGCTGCGCTAGCGGCAGACACAAGATTAGCAGGAGTTACCGTTATTATTACTGGTGGGTTATTGATTGTATTGTCGCGTGAATTGAAGGGTATAAAAAAGTGGAATCATTTTTTTATATATAGCCTAGTTTCTAGCTCTTTATTAACTATTAATTTAGTTCGAAATTTTTTAGTAGCAACATCCTTTACAGGGGCTAGGCAAAAGGGGGATACGCCTATATTAATGAATGTAAAATACTTTGGGGAAGTGATTGGCGATTGGTTTTCATTATCAAAAATTTCAAATTTCAGTCCGTTATTTTTTGGCCTTATTTTTATATTTTTGTTAAGTGCTATTTCTATTTATAGATATAGTAAAAAAATCGAACACAATTCATTTGAAAAGATTTCGGCTTGTTTTACTTGGGTGTATTTGATGTTTATGTTGTTGTCTGCTACTTTTTCAAAATATGAGGCTATTAATAATAGGCTTTTGGCGCCTTTTTTTATTCCTGTTTTATTTACTGTAGGTTTTTATAGTATTAGTTTTATAGAATGGGTTAAAAAGCCAAAGCTTAAGTATTTAATAAGTACTTTAATTGCATTAGCAGGATTTTTTATTATTTACAATTATTATAATGGGGTCGTAACAACTCATCAACAAAATAAAGAGGGGGGGATTGGTGGATACGGTGAAGACGACTGGCTGTATAGTGACTTATTACTTTCAGTTCAAAAAGATAGTAGCTGTTTTATACAAGGGATCCCCGTATACGCAAATGCTAGTCATGCTGTATACTTTTATACAAAGCGTCATTTATCTATTTTGCCCGAAACTAAACATGTAAAGCAATTGCAAGAATTTTATGAACTACCTCAAAACATACTCATTTGGCTTACTAATGAAGATAACCCAGCCATTGAGACGCTTGATGCGATAAAAATACATAAAAATTTAACAGTCATAAAGCAATATAAAGATGGTTTTATCTTCCTGTGTACTCCAAAATAGGTTTAATTTTACACTATCTTATGAACTCGAATTCTCAAATTTTTCAATCGGCAAATAAATCTAGATGGCAAAGAACTAAATGGGTTTTAAGAACCTTTTTATTTTTATTACCCATCTTCGCTGCTATTGTTTTTATAGGTATATACTTGATGAATAAAAATCAACCTGGTATTCCTTTGGAAGGGGCAGCTATCAAAAAAGTATTGACTGATTCTGTATCTTCTTATAGAGAAAGTAAACTAGAAAGAGAATATAGGGGCTTTAAAAAAGCCATTGGGAATAAATGGGCAAAGGGGCAGGGCTGCGGTCAATCCAATACACCTTTGAATTTATCGAATTCGAAATATTTTAGTGATAGTTTGGGAATACGAGCAGCTTTTTATGTGAATTGGGATGCTGCACAATCTTTTAGTTCTTTGCAAAGAAATATTCAAAATGTTAATTTAGTTATTCCTGAATGGTTATTTATTGATCCGAACACTAATGAGTTGTATAATACCATTGATCCAAAGGCTTTAAAAGTAATGCAAAGCGCGGGTGTAAAAATTATGCCATTGCTAACTAATAACTATAAAACGCTCTTTAGAGGCGAAACAGTTAGAAGAATCATAACCAATCCTGTTAAAAGACAAAAATTAATAAACGACATAATAGGCGTATTAAAGAAGTATCATTTCGTTGGTGTGAATATTGATTTTGAAGAATTGACACTTGATACAGATAAGCCTTTAGTAGATTTTCAAAAATTATTATATCAACAATTACATGCGCAAGATTTTTTAGTTTCGCAAGATGTTATTCCTTTTAACAATGATTATAATTTTAGTGCATTAAGTAAATACAATGATTACTTAATTTTAATGGCATATGATCAACATCATGCCGAAACCAAGCCCGGTCCTAATAGTTCGCAAAAGTGGATAGAAGCGGCTGTTTTTGATATAGTAGCTAAAGTACCTGCCAATAAAATTATTTTAGCGTTACCGGCTTTTGGGCATGATTGGAAAACAAAAAATAAGAAAATTTTAAACGTAGCTGATGTAACATATCAGCAAGCTATTGCCAATGCAAAAAGTAGTGAGGCTAAAATTAATTTTGATAATGATAGTTATAATTTAGATTATACATATTATGATAGCGAAAATAATTTACATCAGGTTTATTTTGTAGATGCAGCTACAAATTTTAATACTTTGAGATTTACTACTGAAACGAACTTAGCAGGCACTGCTTTATGGAGGTTGGGAGGAGAGGATGTAAGGTTATGGTCGTTCTATAACAAACCCATGACTAAAAAAGCACTTGGAAAATTTGACTTTGTTAAATTTAATGAAATTAAAGCAGGTAGTGCACCCGATTTTGTAGGAGAAGGCGAAGTGCTAGACATTATTGCTTCTCCTAAAGATGGTTATATAAGAAGTGAGGTTGATTCTTTTTCAATGTTAATAAGTGAAGAATATTATGATAAGCTACCTTCCACTTATGTGATAAGACGCTTTGGGGCAACTACCAAGAAAAAATTAATACTCACATTTGATGACGGCCCTGACCCAAAGTATACCAAACAAATATTAGATACATTAGCCTTCTATCATGTTCCTGCTGTTTTTTTTGTGGTGGGGTATCAAGCGGAAAATAATATCCCACTGATTAAAAGAATTTATAGAGAAGGACATGAAATAGGGAACCATACTTTTACTCATCCGGATATGAGTAAAGTGAGTAATTTACAAGCATCACTTGAAATGGATGCAACTAGGTTATTAATAGAGTGCATTACAGGCCATAGTACCATTTTATTTAGGGCGCCTTTTAATGCAGATAGCGAGCCGGGGAAGTATGAGGAATTAGCGCCTATTGCATTGAGCAGACAAAAAAATTATATCACTGTTGGGGAAAGTATTGATCCAGAAGATTGGCAAATTCCTATCAATGATTATAGAAATGATACCATTTTTGATAGAGTAGTAAAAGATTATCAGAAAAAAATCAATACCGGTAATCCAGAAGATACCTCTATTGCTGGAAGTATTATTTTATTACATGATGCAGGTGGAAACAGAGAAAATACAGTGAATGCAACTGGAAAAATTATAAGGTATTTTAGACAACAAGGATATTCTTTTACAACGGTTGCGGATTTATTAGGGAAGAAAACCGACGAGCTAATGCCTCCTACACCTAAGGGGAAAGAATATTATTGGCTTCAAGTGAATTACATATTAGCAGAAGGGGCTTATTTGGGAGGTAACTTTTTCTTTGCTGTTTTCATGATATTTTTAATTCTTAGTACAATAAGAATTCTAATTATTGGCGCAATGGCATTATTAGAGAAGAAAAGAAAAATAGCATTAACACAAATTGAGAAAACTTTAGATCATCCTTTTGTTTCCATCATCGTGCCAGCATATAATGAAGAGGTGAATGCAGTATCTTCTTTACATAATTTATTACACTGCGATTATCCGGCATTTGAAATTATTTTTATAGATGATGGTAGTACTGATAAAACCTATAGTAAGGTTAAAGAAGCCTTTGAGAACAATTCATTTGTTCGTGTTTTAACAAAAGTAAATGGAGGCAAGGCAACTGCTTTGCAATATGGTATTGAACAGTCTAAAGCTGATTACGTGGTATGTATTGATGCAGACACTAAGTTGGCAAAAGATGCAGTTTCTAAATTGATGCGTAATTTTTTAAATCCACTCAATCAAAATAGAGATAAAATTGGTGCAGTAGCTGGTTCGGTTATTGTAGGCAATGAAGTAAATATTTTAACAAAGTGGCAAAGCATTGAATACATAACGAGCCAAAATTTTGATAGAAAAGGATTTGCTTATGTAAATGCAATAACGGTAATACCAGGCGCTATTGGTGCTTTTAGAAAAGAGGCGATACTTGAAGCAGGAGGTTTTACGTCAGATACATTAGCCGAGGATTGTGACATTACTATAAGAATAATGAAAGCTGGTTATATTGTAGCGAATGAGTCAAAGGCTTATGCTTTCACGGAAGTGCCTGAAAACTTAAGACAATTTTTAAAACAAAGAGTTCGTTGGAGTTTTGGAGTGATGCAAACATTTTGGAAGCATAAAGAAATATTATTCAATAACACTAGAAAGTCATTAGGCTGGGTGGCGTTGCCGGATATGTTACTGTTTAAATACATTATTCCATTTTTTACTCCCTTTGCAGATGTGTTTATGATTTTTGGTTTATTAACGGGCAATGCAGGCAAGATTGGTTTTTACTTTTTAATTTATGTTATTGTAGATGCCTTAATTGCTGCAACTGCTTTTGCTTTCGAGAAAGAAAATCCGCTAAAATTAATTTGGTTGGTGCCTCAACGTCTAATTTATAGATGGTTAATGATGTATGTTTTTTTTAAAGCTATAAAAAGAGCCATTAAAGGAGAATTACAAATGTGGGGTGTCCTTAAAAGAACTGGAAATGTAAAAGATAGTATGGCGGGAGATTATCGCAGTCAACTATAGGGTTACTATTTTATTATTTTACAGTAAATATTTTTTCTGCATAGATAGGTTTACCATCCTTGGTGATACCTTGTAAAACAATAACATATTTTCCTGTTACATCAGATGTATAAAAGGAAGTAGCCTTTGCGCCATTGGTGGTATTGATAGTAGGAGACCAATGTAATAAATGTCTAAAATCGGGGCTGCGGCTATCAATTTGTGCTTGATTTTCATATACTGGCGCACTAAATTCTCTTTGTAATTGTAAGCCTTTATAATCAATGAGTGTAGATCTAGGATCTAATTCAAAGCCTTCCATTTTACCGGTGTAGGTAATAAAATTAGCAATACCATTAAAAGCCATATTGCCCGAAAAATAGCTTCTAGCAACTACTTCTAATTTTCTAATTTTTAAAGGGTCGTATTCAATAAACTTATCCATATTGGCAATGGGTAAGCCATCTAGTAAAACCAGTGGTGCTTTATCAAAGAAGTGTTTATTTTGGTCGTCATATACCGCTAATTGGAATCTACCATCACTTTTAGTTAAAGTAAGGGGAGTGACATACTCTCTAATAACTTCTTCCATGGTAGTGAAACGTGCGTATTCATCTAAGTAATAGGTATAATCTGGTTTATAGTAAAATGCATTGGTGTCTAAAGCAGGTTGTTCAAAATGGTTTATATAATCTGCTTTAAACAAGTTTTGAATTTCAATATTTCTAGTATACTGCTCGGCACTTTCCCTATTGAGTTGTGGTAATTGTAAAGGTAAAATTTCGCTTTTTGCGTTGTTATTTTTAATATTTACAAAGGGGTTGTCAATTTCAATTTTGTTAGTGTTGTACTTAGTGCTGTCTGCTTGGAGTATCACTTGGCCATCATTGTATAAATGAGGAAATTCAAATTTGATATTTCCATTTTCATCACTAATGCCTGCTTTAAATAGCGTGTATTTGCTTGGCATGGATATATAGCCTGCAATATCTTTTACACCTGAAGTAGTTCCTTTTTGCACTACTTTTCCTGTAATAATAGAGCCAGCAACTTCTGGCAAGTATTTAAAAGTAGGTGTGGTATTGGATAAAACATTTTCCCAATTAAATCGGCGCCAACCATTCACTAGCATTAAGTTATCCATTGCAATGAGTGTCTGGCTACTTTTATCTTGAAAGTAGCTTGAGGGGCTTTCAATATTGCCTGTTAAGTCCGAACTAAGCCAAATATAATTTTGAATATTATTTTCATCAATATTTTGAACGGAATCGGTTTTATAAACGGCCATCGATAAATTGGCAGCAACAAAATGATCCATGTCTAGCTTCGTTGAAATTTGAAGATTCACTTTTTTTCTTTTTTCTAAAAGTGGACTTTCTAAAGTAATACTAGATATGGTATTGTTTGTAGGATAAGTGAAATATAAACGCTCGCTCACAGGTTGTTGTGCTTCATTGAATAAGGTGAAAGTACTAATACCTTCTTCTAATTTACTTTTATCAATTTCAAAACTACTTATGCCATTTTCAAGAAGGGCAGTAAGGGCGTTTGTAACAATACCTCTTGTATGTATTAATAAGTAAACTCTTGTATCACCTACTTTTTTACCCGCAATAGTCACTTTTATTTTTTGTGCATCGCTACTAGTACTATTGTTTATGCTAAGTGCATATCCTTTTTCAAAAATGCTAGGTAATGTTTGTGTAATATTTTTGTCATTCAATGTTTTATTATCTACAACCTTGAGTGATAGGATATATTTGTGCTCAATTTGTGGCGTAAAGCTTACAGTACCCATACCTAAAGAATAGGTTTGGCAAGTAGTTATGGTATCTCCTTTTTCATTTAATAAATAACCTTTTGCTTGCATGCCTTTACCAAATTGATTGGCTATTTTAAAGGCGACCTTACTTGAAACATCTCCTACTAAATTTCCACCTTCAGGAAAAACTTGAATGGTATAGGTTTCTTTAATAGGGGTATAATTATTTTCTTGAACCATTGAAGCATTTAAAATAGAAATCTTTTTTTCGAAAAAGAAACTCGTATTAAAGTTCTTCATCCAATTAGTGTAAGCTCTAAGTGTATAATTTCCGGTTGCTATTGAATTAGGGATGAGTATTGATCCATTTCCAGTGCCTTCTCCTAATGCTATTTTTTCTTGAATGACTGCTTTATTATTATGGTCAATTAATTCAACATAAGCCACTTTGCTAATACTCAAAGGCTTATTTAAAATGGCATCAACATTGTAAACTTTAAACCAACAAATTTCGTTGGCCACATAAAAATTCTTATCAGTATGTAAGAAAAGCTTTTCTTGTAAATGATGGGAGGTATAATTTTCAATACTATTTTGTAAAAGAGCAAGTTCTTTATTTTGACCTGCCACAGTGAAACTTATTGTAAGCAAAAAGCCTCCCACTAAACAAACCAAGCTATTATGTATCTTCTTATTCATAGTGTAAGCTGTTTATTTCCAAAAGGAGGGTTTAATATTAGAGCCTTTTAGTCTACAATCCACGCATTCAGGTGGTGCGGCAAAAAAACTAATAATAGCACCCGTCATTGAATTGATGTCTTTATAATTAGTGGGTAATAACATGATGGCTTTAATTTGGATACTGTCACTATTATTTGTCACCACTATTTCGGGGCAATTTGGTTTGTATAGCCAATAGGCCCAATCAGGCACTTGGTAAGGATTTACAAAAATTCTTTTTTCTTGCACAGGACATATATCTATATAACCAATAACGGGTTCGTTACTGCTAGTGCAATGAATATTGCCTGAAAGTTCAGAAGGTTGTGCATCAAAAATAGAGCCAGTGCCTTCTGTATTCTTTTTCATTCTCTGTAAAAATTCATATCGCCCTTTACTTAAACTGTATTGACGAACATTAATACTGTATAACACACCTAATTTCCAAGAAGCAGGAGGTATCATGTTAATAGGCAGATGAATTACATCGCTACTCATAGTGGCAGTGGATCCAGTAAGGATAGATGTTGAATTTTCTGTTTTCCAACAAATATATTGTCCCACATCTATACCAAATTTTGTAGAATCTATGAATACCACACTATACTGTTGCCCTTTTGAACTGTTTACTATTTTATACTTTAAATAAGTTTGATAAGTAGAATGAAACTCCCAGGTTTCGGTATAATCCCATTGGTAGTATTTTGTAGTATTAGATGGGTCATGCGTATCTACATAAAATTGTAATCCTTGACTTTCGTTTTTATAATTTATACTATCTATTGGAGGGTTGTTTTTTACAGAAGCAAAATCAGATAAATATTTCTTGCCATCTAATGTTGCAATATTGATTCTATATTTTTTACTCGCATTTAATTTTAAATTACTCGTGGTATAATGTCCATTTGTTATTTCTTTTAATGCGTATAAACTATTGTCATCTCCTTCTACATTTACTTTTGCACCAGTTTCATATAAAATTGCTTTAGCGCTTAGTGCAACAGTTCTGCTAAGGGTGATATTTGTTTCTCCATTGCCGCTATTTATAATTCCTTCTACCACTAAATAGCCAGTAGATGGAGAAATGACAGGAGAAATATATTTTTCCTTGCAACCCCAAAGGCTAAAAAGTAGTAAGCTATAAATAATTCTCATTTTCATAGGGGCTTATTTAAACTTAATATTTAAATTAATATAAGGAATGGCATTTCCAAAGATGGAAAGTTTATAACCATTAACGCTGCCATTCTCTGCAACATAATAGATAGAGTAAGGGTTTTTACGACCCGTTAAATTATATACACCAATAGACCATGAGTTGTGCATTAATTGATTCACTTTATGATTGCCTTCAATATTCATAGAAACGTCTGTTCTAAAATAATCAGGAATACGGTAGGCGTTTCTATCGGCATATAAAGTGCGCATGGAACCACCATAACTAAATAGTCCAATAGGAAGGGTAATAGGTCTGCCAGTACTATAGTTGCCATTTATGGAAAGACTAAAGCGATGGCTAAATCGATAGTTGGCAATTACTGTTACATCATTAGGTTTGTCATAATTACCAGGGTAGAATTCGCCCTTATTAATTATTTCTCCTGCAGTAGGGTCGTTCATGCGAAGTAAAATACGAGACCAGGTATAACTTATCCATCCATTTAATTTACCTGAAAGTTTCTTCACTAATAATTCTACACCATAAGCTTTTCCTTTGGTGCCAATCACATCTGTTTCAATATGATGATTCATAACAAGCTTTGCGCCACTCTTATAATCTAAATAATTTTCAATGTTTTTATAATACACTTCTAAAGAAGTTTCAATCGTATTAGATTTTAAATTTTTATACAAACCAAAAGAAATTTGGTCGCCCAATTGTGGTTTAATATTAGGGTCGCTCAGTTTCCAAACATCAGTAGGCGCCATGGCGGTGGTGTTGGATAAAGAATGTATATATTGACGTTGTGTGTTATAACTTGCTTTTAAAGAAAAAGTTTCATCTATTACATATCTTAAAGCAAGACGATATTCAGGGCCACCATAAGTTTTAATCACAGCACCACTGGCATAATTAACCGATCTAAGAATATTTTCTTCAGTTCTTGGAATATTAGCTGGGTATTCATTAATTGATTGAGCACCTAGTACATTAAACACAGAAAAACGAATACCTGCATCTAATTTAAGAGCGCTAGTGATAGTGTAATGCTCGCTAGCATACAATGCACTTTCCAATGCTTGTTCTGTAGGAATGAAATCTGGTTTGATCAAAGATTTTTCTCCTAAAGGAATATAGTTTCCAGGATGTAAGGTGTAGTAAATTGAATTAACTCCATAATCAATACTATGCTTGCTATTAATATTATAATTAAAATGTGCTTTAAAATAAGATTGATTAATCGTAAAACTTAATTGATAGGCGCTTAAGGGAAGTTTTTGACTACTGATGGAATAATTGTAGTTATCCATTCCCATTGTAATTAAACTATTTAATTTAGTAGTATAAATATGTTTCCATTTAACTGAAACGTTTTTATTGCCATATTCATAAGCAGTATCACTATTTAAATTAAAATGATCATTACTAATATAGCCCGTAAAATAAAGCGTATTATTTTTATTAATTTGGTGATTTACGATAAGATTTAAATCGTAAAAATTTGCACGACTATTTTTGTAATCCTCTGGTAAATAGTTGAATAACCAATTTGAATATGTAGTTCTGCCTCCAATGATAAAAGAAGACTTGTCTTTTACAAGAGGCCCTTCCAAATTAACCCTGCTAGTAAGTAAGCCAATACCAGCGGAACCTGTAAATTCTTTTTTATTACCTTCTCTGCTAGTAATATCTAATACCGAAGCAAGTCTTCCTCCATAATTAGCAGGGATACTTGCTTTATACAATTCAACATTGTTTATTAATTCAGGATTGAATGCCGAAAACATGCCAAAGAAATGCGCAGGGTTATAAATAGTTGCGTCATTAAATAAAATTAAATTCTGATCTGCAGAGCCACCACGAACGTTTAAACCCGTACTTGCTTCTCCTACAGTTTTAACACCAGGCAGGGTAGTAATCACTCTTAATATATCTGCTTCACCAAAAACAACAGGCACTTGTTTCACAGTTTTGATATCTAATTTTTGAACACCCATTTGAGTGCCCCGCACATTGCTTATTTTTTGTGAAGAGATAACTACTCTTTTTAAAGACATAATACTTCCTTGTAAATCCACATTCATATTGCCATCGCTGTATAATGCAATTTGTCTTTTAACATCTCGCATACCAATACTTTGAATATTTAAGATATGACGTCCTTTAGGAAGGGAGATTGAGAAAAAACCATATTGATCGGTAGATACGCCAATTCTTGGTTTGTCAATATAAACAGAAGCACCACCAATGGGCTCTCCAGTTTTACTATCTTTAATATATCCAGCAAGTGCTATAATATTTTGTGAACCACTCAATGCTTTGTCTCCTATTTCATACAATTTCTTATCTAGTAATGCTTCTTGAATTGGACCAAGTTCTTCTTGTTCAAATGCAAAATCTTTACCAGTATTGATGGCTGCCTGTTTTTTACCCGTAAAAAAATTATCTGATAATTGCAGTGTTAGGAGCTTAGATTTTGTTAAAAAAATATTATTTTGATTATCGAAGTAGAAATTAATTCCATAAGGAATCAATAGCTCTGTTAAAACGGCGGTGATTTTTTTGGGAGAGGTATTGTAAGTGAAAGAAAGACTTCCTATACTAGCACTGTCGTAAAAAAAATGAAAATATGTTTGTGATTCTATAGAACTCACTACAGTACTTAGACTTGCACTTTTCAGATCAAGCGTTAGGGTAGCACTGGTATCAGATTGCGCAAAACTATTGCTAGCGTTGATGATGGATAGACAAACAATAATATATTTAAGGCAATTGCGCAATATATAATGCTTTATTAAGGTTGTTTAAGTTGATCATAATAGGCAACTACTTTAATAAGTGTGTTGTCTTTATCTTTTCTAAAATTCAAATGCTCGTCATTTATAAAATCATTTAATTCTTTCCCCTTGTCATTTAAGACTTTAAAAATATCTTTCTTCTTAGCAATAGGGTAATAAGTATTTCCCTTTTTGATATAGTAATAAAATACTTTTTCAAATAAAACAGATAAGTCTGGCGTGTAAGTAAATTTCTCAGTAATTATTTTTACTTCTTTTTTATACAATTTATTTTCACCATCAAATAACAATTGATAAAACCCAGTGCTAACAATTGGTGTGTTTATATCTTTTACTAATCTAACAAAGGGCTGCTCAAAAACGGTAAAGCCTTGAAGCCTTTGACTTACTAATTGAATGCGGTGGGTGCTATCTTGTAATATCACCCAGTCTTTAGCTTCATCGTATAATAATTCAACGTTTTCAAATAATACATTATCGTAGGTAATACTTCCTTTGCTTAGTTCGTGCTTAAAAAAATAAGGGTGGCCTTCGTAAAACGAAACGGTATAACCGGCATTTTGACTTCCATTGTATTTGCCTGTTTGATCTCCAATGTTTATATGATAAGTTGCCATTACATTTTTTAGGGCAGCATTATATATAAGGCTGTCTTTTGCAATACGCTGTGCTAACAAAGAATCAAATGGATGACATATTAAAATCCCTAACAAAATAAAATGGTAAACTTTCTTGAACATCATGAACCCAGGGAGTTGATTTTTTAAAATAAGCAAATGCCAATGGCAATTACTTCCTCGAATATATTCCTAATTCTCTGATTAATTAGGACTTAGGTAGAAAGTGGACAAGTTAATACATGAATGGGGCTAATGCCTTAATGATTAGTTCTGATTAAGACGTCCTTTGAATTTATGCTTTCTAGGGTGGGAGACTTTTGATCTGGTTTGAAATTCACTGCTTACTACACTAATGTTGCCATCTACTTCTAAAATGGCAAGGTCTACTTTTTGGATATCACGAGCGCCATGTTCTCTTACCGCTGCCTCTAACTCTTCCAGCGTAATTTCTGCTTTTTTACAGTTTTCAGCATTTACTTCACCTTCATAAATTAAAAGGATGGCCTCGCCTTGTACCAATTTGCTAAAATCCTTATTTCTGTAAAAAAGCCCTTTTAGCGTGTAATTGGCTAAAAATAGGGCGCCAGCCGCGATCAATCCTCCCTTTAGAGAAGTATCTGGGCCTACCATAGCATTTTGAACCGAATTGCTAATTAACAGTATGAAAACCAGGTCAATAACCGATAATTGTGCTAGTTCCTTTTTACCAAAAACACGTATCGCAATAATCATAAAGCAATAAACGGCCAAAGTGCGTAAAACGATGTCCAAAATAGGGTTGTTTAATGAAAACAGGTTTAAATTGATAAAAAGCATAACAAAATAGTTGAGATTATAGGTTAAAGCTATGGAAATCTGATGGAAAAATAGGTAAAGATTAGAAATCTTATTTCTAAGAAAATTTACTATAAATATTGTAGTAA
>CAINWZ010000057.1 GCA_903854725.1 uncultured Bacteroidota bacterium | reverse complement strand
GCTGTAGGGGGAGGGCTCGAACCTCCATGAGGCAGTTAGCTATAACACAAAGTTCAGTGGTCGACCCTGGTCGTCCCTTGCGGAACGGCTCTATGTTACGTTTATCCCGTGATCCCCACCTCCGAGACAAGGAGGCATGTATTCCAAGATTTCATCACCCCACAGTATTGAAGAACTTATCATTTGAGTGCGGTTATTGTTGTATTTCCCTCATTTGATATATCAAAACTAAGGTAATGGGCAATATGTTGCAAATATTTTAAGTAAATTTATCAAAATATAGAATATTATTAATAAATTGCTATATTATTTAAAATTATATAAATATGGACCCAAAAATTACCCCTAAATTAAACATTGACAAAAGCTTAGATAAGCTCGATTTACAAATTATTCAAGCCATGATGCAGGATGCGGAAGTTTCCTATGCCGATTTAGGCAAGCAGTTTTTTGTATCGGGTGGTACGATTCACGTGCGTATTAAAAAACTAGAAGAGTTGGGTATTGTGCAAGGCAAACGACTGGCCGTGGATTTAAAAGTGTTAGGCTATGACATCATTGCCTTTATTGGTATATACTTAGAGAAGAGTTCTATGTATGATACCGTTGCGTTGGCTTTAAAAAATATTCCGCAGGTAGTTCGTGTAAACTATACAACAGGAAATTATAGCATGTTTGTTGAAATTGTTTGCAAAGACATTCAACAACTTCGTTTTGTACTACATGACGAGCTTCAAAAAATTAAAGGAATTGAGCGTACAGAAACCTTAATTTCTTTAGAGGAAAGTTTTTCTCGTAATGTGAAGATTGTTTAAAATTTCGTTTGTAAATTACATCAAACCTACGCTTATGAAACCCTGTAATCAGCATGATGGCAGAAGGGGCTTTTTAAAAAAATCTGCTTCTATTGCAGTGCTTTATTTTACACCTGCTACTTTAGTTAAAACTTTTGCAATGGATGCAATTGTTCCTTTACCTATTGCCAAAGAAAAATTAGCCATTACCATTAATGGTAAATTAATGAATCTTGAAATTGATGCAAGAACAACACTACTTAATTTATTAAGAGAAGATTTAGCGTATACAGGTACGAAGAAAGGTTGTGAAATGGGACAATGCGGTGCTTGTACTATTCATATCAATGGTAAAAGAACTAAGTCTTGTATTCAATTAGCATTGAATAATCAGAACAATAAAATTACTACTATTGAAGGATTAAGTGAGGGAGAAAAATTACATCCTATGCAAGCCGCCTTCTTAAAAAATGATGCCTTTCAATGCGGCTATTGCACTTCGGGACAAATTATGTCTGCGGTGGCTTGTGTGAGAGAAGGCAATGCAAAAACAAGAAAAAGTATTCAAACCTATATGGATACTAATATTTGCAGATGTGGTGCGTATCAAAACATTGTAGATGCTATTGAAGAAGTAGCTAAATCGGGAGCTAAAATTTAATTCCTTTAATTCAACATTATGAAATCAAATAATAATACAATATTCTGGGAAGATGAGCGTGTAGATGGCGCTGATAAAGTAACAGGTAAAGCTAAGTACACAGCAGAACATAATTTACCCAATATGGCTTATGCTGTATTTGTGACTAGTACTATTGCCAAAGGGACTATTAAAAATGTAGACACTAGCAAAGCCTTAGCAATGCCTGGGGTCTTAGACATTATTTATTATGCCAACTGCCCAGCTGTTCCTGGTTATTCAACGAATGCTGCAGAAAGACCCAAAAATGTTACGGAGTGGAGAGGGTATAAAGCTTTAAATGATAATAAAGTACGTTTCTTTGGTCAACCAATAGCTTTAGTGGTTGCGGATAGTTTTGAAAATGCCAATGCAGCTATTCGTTTTGTGAAAGCAGAATATGAAGTAGAAAAATTTGAAACTAATTTTGATAAAGCAAGATTAGAGCCTGCTAATTTAAAAGCACCTATTAATTATAAGAGAGGTACGGAGAAGAAATTTAAAGAAGCTGTTGCCTTTGTGGAAGCTGAATATAATATTCCTATTGAAGTACATAATGCCATGGAACTATTTGCTACCATTGCATATTGGGAAGGGGAGGATAAGATTACTTTATATGATAAAACACAGGGACCAAAAAGTACACAATCAACTATTGCTAAAACTTTTGGTCTATCAGATAAAAATGTTAGAGTCATTGCTGAAAATGTAGGAGGTGGCTTTGGAAGTGGATTAAGAAGTTGGCCGCATGTAGTGGCAGCTTGTATTGCTTCAAAAAAATTAAATCGTCCTATTAAGTTAGTACTTACGCGTCCTCAAATGTTTAGCATGGTGGGGTATCGTCCGCAGTCTTGGCAAAAAATTGGATTGGGAGCAGATGCTGCAGGAAATTTTATAGGCATTTCACATGAAGCCATTAGTAATACTTCTAGATACGAAGATTTTAGAGAAGGGATTGTAGAAGCTTCTAAATTTTTATATGCTTGCGAAAATGTGGATACTAAATATAGTATTCTTCCCTTAGACTTAAGTACACCTATATGGATGCGAGGTCCTGGTGAAGCAACGGGTTGCTTTGCATTAGAAAGTGCTATTGATGAGCTTTCCTATAAATTAAAGATGGATCCCATTCAATTAAGAATTAAAAATTTTACGGCTATTAATCCTGAAAATAAATTACCCTTCTCTGATATTAATATCAAAGATTGTTATGCCTATGGCATGGAAAAAATAGGATGGAAAAATCGTGCAATGGTACCTGGCACTTTAAAAGAAAATGGTTTATTAATTGGTTATGGAATGTCGGTGGGCGTATTTGGCGCGGGCAAAGGAAGTGCATCGGTAAGAATAGTTTTAAGCAATGATGGTAAATTATTATTAGAGTGTGCAGTAAGTGATATGGGTCCTGGGACTATGACAAGCATGTCTATCATTGCTGCAGATGCTTTGCAAATGCCCATTCAAAAAATTAAATTCAAACTAGGCGATTCTGATTTACCTCCGGGTCCTTCACAAGGGGGTTCTGGTACTACTTCTACAGTAGGTTCGGCAGTTGATTTAGCATGCAAAACTTTACAACAAAAAATTAAAGAATTAGCTATTCAATATGCACCTGCATTTTCTGCTACTACTGCTGATGCTTTAGAGGTTAAAAATGAAATGGTTGTTTTAAAAACAGATGCGAATACTAAAATAGATATTAGTGCTTTATTAAAATTAGCCAATCAAGAAAAAATAGATTTAACCATTACTTCTAATGGTAAAACAGCAGCACAGCTTAAATTTACCAGTAATTCATTTTCTGCTCATTTTGTTAAGTTGTCTGTGAATCCAAAAGATGGCAGTATTAAAATTTTAAATGTAGTAACCACAGGGGATGCTGGTAAAATTATTAGTCCTAAAACGGCAAGAAGTCAAATGATTGGCGGTGTAGTAGGAGGGATAGGAATGGCACTTACTGAAAAACTAGAGATAGACCATGCCACTGGTCAAATTATCAATGCAAGCTTTGGCGCTTACCATGTTCCTTTGCATTCTCAAATTCCAGCAACAGATGTTTGGTTTGTAAATAAACCAGACCCTAATATTAATGATATTGGCGCCAAAGGTATTGGAGAAATAGCTTTAATTGGTTTTGCAGCGGCAGTATCTAATGCTGTGTACAATGCTACTGGAAAAAGAGTAAGAGACTTACCTATTACACCAGAAAAGCTAGGATTCAAAAGCGTAAAGGCTTAGCATAGCTTTCTACTTAATTTATTACAATATTAATTATCATAAAAAAGTCCTACCAATTGCTCGGTAGGACTTTTTGTAGAGCACTTACTAATAATTAGTTTGAAGATCTTATAATTTATAACCATCATCTGCAACTAGTTGCGCGCAAATTCTTCTGCGGGCTTCTTTGCTATTGAAAGCGTCTACTTTAGTGAATCGCTTTAATCCAATATTCATCATGCGTAGCTCATCTCCTTCCGCAAAACTATTTAATGCGTCTTTACCAGCTTTATTGATAGCATCGGCTGCATCATAAATATAAGTGCGCACAATATCTGCATGCACTGCAACAGCAGCTTCGCCTTTTAATGCAGCTAATTTTTCTACTCTTAATAAAGCCGACTCCGCATGAAAAGTAATAATAGACATATCGGCGATGTTCATTAAAATTTCTTGTTCTTTATTTAAGGTCATCATTAACTTTTGCACTGCAGCGCCAGCAACCATCAAAATACATTTCTTGAAATTAGCTATCGCTTGTTTTTCTTTTGCAAATGGAGTATCCTCGCCACCTCCAAAATCTGGTACACTCATTAATTCTTTTTGCACTTCCATGGCAGGGCCCATTAAATCTAACTTACCCTTCATGGCACGTTTTAAAACCATGTCCACCGTTAGCAATCTATTGATTTCATTGGTTCCTTCGTAAATTCTATTAATACGACTATCGCGGTAGGCTTTTGAAATGGCATATTCATCGCTATAACCATTACCCCCATGTACTTGCACGCCTTCATCTACTACAAAATCTAATACCTCACTACCAAATACTTTTAAAATGGCACACTCAATAGCATATTCTTCGGCAGCACCTAATAAGGATTCAGATAAAGACTTTCCAGCTGCTAATAATAATTGTTCTTGTTCATCGATATTATTAGAGACTCTATATAAAGCACTTTCTCCTACCCATAAACGAATGGCCATTTCGGCTAGTTTATGTCTGATGGCACCAAATTTTACAATGGGTAATTTAAATTGCTCTCTAGCTTTTGCATATTGAACTGTTTCAGTTAATGCTCTTCTTGCACCACCAATAGTAGCTGCCCCTAATTTTAATCTTCCAATATTTAAAATATTAAACGCAATGATATGTCCTTTGCCAATTTCTCCTAGTACATTTTCAACAGGTACTTTACAATCTTGAAAATATAATTGTACGGTAGAAGATCCTTTGATACCCATTTTATGTTCTTCGGGTCCTTGTGTAAATCCTTCAGTTCCTCTTTCTATGATGAATGCAGTAAATTGTTCTCCATCTATTTTTGCAAATACAGTATAGACATCGGCAAAGCCACCATTGGTGATCCAACATTTTTGCCCATTCAAAATATAATGTTTGCCGTCGGCAGATAATTTTGCGGTTGTCTTTGCGCTTAAAGCGTCTGATCCACTATTGGGTTCGGTTAAACCATAAGAGCCTTTGTATTCACCTGTTGCTAATTTGGTAACATACTTTTGTTTTTGCGCTTCTGTTCCAAAATATAAAATAGGTAAAGTACCAATTCCTGCATGTGCGGCGTTGGCAACTGAAAAAGAATAGCCACCGCCTAAATATTCGGCAACTATTACAGAGGTTACAAAATCTTTTCCTGAACCTCCATACGCTTCAGGCACGGTAATGCCCAATAAGCCCTGCACGCCTGCTTTTGAAAGTAGAGAAGGCATTAAGCCCGGCTCTAATTTATCTACTCTATCCATTATTGGTAATACTTCGGTGTCAACAAATTGGGTACACATATCGCGCACCATTAGTTGCTCTTCATTAAATTGTTCGGGAATATAAATATCATTTGCATTTACTTCTTTGATAATCCATTCACCGCCTTTAATTACTGTTTTGGTACTTTGCATAAAATTTATTTATAATTTTTTCTGTATTTTTTATTGTAGATCTTTATTCATTAAATTATCATACACTCTTTGAAAAACATTTTTTACAATATCAATTTCTTCTTTCGTAATGTCTAACAAAGCTTCATTCATAGTTTGATTGGCTAGCTCATAGGTAATTTGTTGCAAGGGCTTCGCGATATCAGTTAAGTATACCAAATTAATACGTCGATCTTCTTTACTCGCTACTCGTATGACTAGTTCTTGTTTTTCTAAATTATCTATAAGACGAGTGGTACTTGCTTTATCTCTGAAAGTTCTATTCCCTAATTCTAGTTGACTTAGTCCATCTTCTTTCCATAAATGGTATAAGATAGACCACTGCTCAATTGTTATATCGAGTCCTGCGTTTCTAAAATTCTTTTGTAATCGTCTTGCTACAGCGGTGGTAGCCATGCCATTTATGACACTGTATAATTCGCCTCTTTTGAATTGGTTGTTTGACATATAGTTAGTTATGCAACTAATATAAATGTACAACCAATTTTCATGATTTATGCAATTATTTGCCTTTTTTTGAGTCTTTTATTGAATTTTTGGCCTTTTTTGCCCTAAAATGAGCATTTTGGGAGGTTTTTGAAATGATGAATTACATCAAATTTTTACGTCTAATCTTAATTTGTATGGCGTTTTCGATGGGCTCTTTGGCAATTAATATTAAATAGCCGCCTCCGCCTGCACCAGATAATTTATAGCCAATACTTTTTGGACCGTACTTTTCAATGGTTGGTTTAATGGAATCATCGAACATATTGGGAAACATCGCAATTTGTGCATGAAAGGATTCAAGGAATGCACTACCAAAAGCTTGTAGATCTTTTTTTAATATAGCATCCCAACATGTAATAGCAGCGTCTGCTAAATTTTTGGCACCCTCTTCCGAAATATTTGTTTTTGCAAGTACATCATAACTATTACTTCTTGGGTCAAGTGGTATTAAATAAATATGATCTTCGATCCAACTTAAAACAGTTTCATCTTCAATTGTTTTTATTTCACTTGGCCAATAATTATCTTTTGAATAATGATGATAATTTAAACAAGGCATTACAATACCTAAAGCATCTTGCGAACCTGCCACATTTTTAGTACCTGGAGGATTTTCATAACTAAAAAGAATTTTACTTAATTGTATAGGATCCCCCTCTGGTAATTGTGCTTTCCATAATTCAATGGCTTTGTTTCTGGTACTACTTGCCATGCCACTTCTATTATTGAATTCTATAGTGGGCTCAATAGATATAGTAATAACAGGGCCTGCATATAATTTATTTACATAGGGTTGATCCAGCCATCCGCCTGCTAAATCTATACGAAATGGTATAATGGAATTTGTTCTTAAACTGGTGGTTGATCTTGCTGGCAATCCTTCGCTAGGCACTCTATCTAATACAATTAATTCAATATTTTTTGTTTTGCATAATTCTATTTTATTAGGCGTATTGCCATCTTCATTCACTACAAAAACGGCCGGCTTAATTTCTTCTAGTTCACCTAAGAAGTCGAGTAACCCACTGCCTTTGTTAATTTTACATTCTTTTACACAAGCAAGCGATTCAATCATATACTTTCTTTCATCTTGTGTGATAACAGGATACCTTCCTTTAAGATCGTAAATAGTTTTATCCGAACCTATACAAACATATAAATCGCCATAAGTAGCTGCATTTTTTAAAAATGCAATATGCCCACTATGTAACAAATCAAAACAACCACTTACTAGAACTTTTTTTTGCATAAAATTTTGTACTGTATTAAAATTGAATGTACAATTTAATTCAAACAATTAAAAAATCCTATTTCTGCCATGTTAAAAGCATTTAACTTTGTGGTATGCACTACCTTTTAGATTGGATATTAGCTATTTTAACCTTTCTGTATGCTGGTTTACTAGTAGCCTACCGCTATTGGTTTGATAAGCTTTCTTACTTTGATTTTAATCCAAGCTTGGTGGTTGAAAATTATACCCGTTTTACCATTGTTATACCTGCTAGGAACGAGGCAAGTAATATTAAAAATTGTGTAGATTCCATTTTAGCACAAAATTATCCAAGTGAATCTTTTGAAATTATTGTGATCGATGATTTTTCGGAAGATGATACTGCATTTATTGTTCAATCTTTACATGCTCAATTTGCTCATGTACATTTATTAAGTTTAGCAGATTATTTTAAGCCAGGTGAAATAAGTTCTTTCAAAAAGAAGGCAATTGAAAAAGCAGTGAGTCATGCCAAGGGAGATTGGATTATTACCACAGATGCAGATTGCATAGCGCCCAAGAATTGGCTTTCGCTTTATCATCAATATATTCAAAAAAATAATCCTGTTTTCGTAGCTGCACCCGTTATGTTTATTAAAGAAAAAGGAATTTTAAATGAATTTCAATTGTTGGACTTTTTAGCATTGCAAGGTATTACAGCCGCTGCAGTGGGCGCTGGCAAACATTCTATGAGCAATGGGGCTAATTTGGCTTTTGAAAAATCTGCTTTTATTGCAGTAGGTGGTTATCAAGGGGTAGATCATATTGCAAGTGGTGATGATATGCTGCTCATGCACAAAATGAAAAAAACATTGTCTAAACAAATTGGATACTTATATCATCCTGATGCAATTGTACTTACTAAAGCAATGCAAAACTGGAAAGAATTTATGATGCAAAGAATTAGGTGGTCTAGTAAAGCCCGTTACTATGACGACAATTCTATTTTTTGGGTATTGCTTTTAGTGTATGTCTATAATTTTAGTTTTTTACTTTTGTTATTAATGGGACATGTTGGGTCTTTCCTAATTGCTATTGCTTTTAAAACTTTTTTTGAACTCTATTTTTTAGATCCTGTTGCGAAATTTTATCAATTGCAAAAGCAACTTCGATACTTTGTTTTTTACCAACCACTCCATATTAGTTATACCTTATTGGCTGGTCTTTTTGGGCAGGTAAAAACCTATACTTGGAAGGGAAGGCAAGTAAAATAGGGTTCTGTTGAAGGAATTTGATGGAAAAGGGGCTTTTTAGCTTCATAAAGTCTTCTTTTTAACCTTAAAAATCTGCTTATAATTTGCCCTTTTATGCACAAAAATTGCCCTTCTTTATGTAATTTCGCGTACTAAATAATAGAATAGCTATGTCTACTGAAACAATAGAAAGCACTGTTGCTGCATTAACAGCCAAAGATTTTGCAACTGATCAAGAAGTTCGTTGGTGTCCAGGTTGTGGAGATTACTCCATTTTAGCCTCTGTACAAAGAGTGATGCCCACTATTGGCGTTCCTAAAGAAAATATTGTAATTATTAGCGGTATTGGTTGTAGTAGCCGTTTCCCTTATTATATGAACACTTATGGCATGCACTCTATTCATGGACGCGCAACGGCTATTGCAAGTGGTTTAAAAGCAAGTAGACCAGAATTAAGTGTTTGGATCGTAGCGGGTGATGGTGATTCTATGAGTATTGGTGGTAACCATACCATTCATATGTTGAGAAGAAATTTAAACGTTAACTTTTTAGTGTTCAATAACCAAATTTATGGTTTAACAAAAGGTCAATATTCACCAACTTCTGAAGTAAATAAAATTACCAAGAGTTCTCCGCAAGGAAGTATTGATCATCCATTTAATCCTGCCGCATTGGCTTTAGGTGCTGACGCTACTTTTGTTGGCCGTACTATGGATCGTGATCCTAAGCATATGCAAACAATGATTGCGCGTGCAGAAAAGCATCAAGGAACTTCCTTCTTAGAAATTTATCAGAACTGTAATATTTTTAATGATGGCGCTTTTGAAATTTTCACTGAAAAAGCAACTAAGCAATTACATGGCTTATATGTTGAACAAGGAAAGCCTTTAACTTTTGGTGCAAATGGTGAAATGGGTATTCGTTTTGATGGCTTCCGTCCAGAAGTAGTTGAGATTGGATCGAAATATAGTGCAGATGATATGTGGATTCATGATGAAAAAGATTTTTATAAAGCACAAATTTTAACGCGCTTATTTGATAATCCTTCTGAAGTAGGATCTACTTTCCCAAGACCTTTTGGTGTATTCTATACCAACGATCGTCCTTGCTACGAAGAAATGATGTCTTTACAAATAGAAGAGGCCTTAGCAAAAGGAGCAGGAGATTTAGATAAATTAATTCGCGGTAAAGAAACTTGGGAGATTATATAAACTCAATTGTAAATAAGCCTCTATGAGGCTTATTTTTTTGCTCATAAGTCTATATAGTTCCTTTTAAGTGCTGTCATTACCATAGCAGTGCGTTGCTTCACTTCCAATTTTTTAAAGACTCTATCTCGATAACCATAAATGGTATTGATACTTTTTTGAAGTGCCTGTGCTATTTGATCATAGTTTAAATCCTTGCTACATTGTTGGATAAATATAATTTCATTTCTCGTGAGCGGCGACCTATTATAATTTAACTCCCTAATATTTATTTCGCCCAACGCATTACTGGTAATCATTTTAGATTTATCGGCCGATAAATTAAACCTGGTTCTGTTGCGAACACATTGTTTTAAATCGATAAGCGGCTCATCGGTAAAGAAGATGCCATTCAATCCGTTTTTCATTAAGAAGCAAATTGATTTTATAAATTTAGCATCTGATTTTAATAATATAAATGGATGCTTCCCCTTTGCCTTGATAGCTTTGATAATAGTTAATAGCTCGATGTAATTATAACAATCTGCGATGATACAGAGATCGGGTGGGTGGGTAACTTGTTTTAAATAACTACAAAACTCAGTAATATTTCCTCCGCTATAAATGACTTTGCATTCTTCTTGTTTTTCAATGGCAAGTTGAAAGGAACTACGTGTTAACATTTTTTCTTCGAGGTACATGATACTAAACATGGCGATTGATTTACTACAAATTAAAATAAAACTTATTGGAATAAAAATGGGTAAATTTGTAGCATACACTTTATGCTAATTAGAATTCATCCCGACAATCCTCAAGCTAGACAACTTACTATGGTTAAAGACTGTTTAGAATGCGGCGGCATTATTGCTTACCCCACTGATACCATTTATGGGCTTGGTTGTTCTATTTTACATCATGAAGCAGTGGAGAAAATTTGCGCTATTAAAAAAGTAAATCCTGAAAAAGCGCAACTTAGTTTTATTTGTTCCGATCTAAGCGATTTGAGCGCTTATGCTAAAAGTATAGACAATGTTTTATATAGAATTTTGAAAAAAACATTGCCTGGCCCCTTTACTTTTATTTTACCCGCTAGTAAACAAGTGCCTAAAATTTTGCAATCAAAGAAAAAAACAATTGGTTTACGTATACCTAATAATAAAATTGCACTATCAATTATTGAAACATTAGGCCACCCTATTTTATCGGCCTCTTTTCCTGGAGAGAATGTAGAAGACTATACCGATCCTGAAATTATTTACGAACATTGGAGCAATCAAATTGATATGGTAGTAGATGGCGGCATTGGCGGTATCATTCCTTCAACGGTGATTGATTGCACGACAGACGAGTATGTTTTACTGCGTCAAGGTCTGGGTGTTTGGGAGTATTAAATCCAAAAAATTTATAAGAGGGACAACTGAGGAGGTAAAATTTTAAAACTCTTTCGGTGCTCGAAACATAAGCCATAATGGGCGATGGCCGCGCGGTGCGCGGCGGTGCCGTATCCTTTATTTTTATCCCAACCGTACTGAGGGTATTTCGCGTGTAATTTTTGCATCCACTTATCTCTTGCCGTTTTAGCGAGGATACTGGCAGCGGCAATATTGGCATATTGCCCATCGCCCTTTATGATGGTTTGATGGGGTACTTTTTTATAGGCATAAAAACGATTTCCATCCACTGCTATAAATTTTGCTTTTGGTTTTAACTGATCTAAGGATAAATGCATGCATTTGATAGCAGCTTTTAAAATATTAGAAGCGTCAATTTCTGCAGCAGATTGCTGCGCAACTGCCCAGCTAATTGCGGCGTCTTTTATAATAGGTGCTAGCAAATCGCGTTGTAGTTCGGTTAATTGCTTGCTATCATTTAATAAAGGGTGATAGAAATTTTTTGGAAGTATGACGGCCGCCGCAAACACAGGTCCTGCATAACAACCTCTGCCAGCTTCATCGCAGCCTGCTTCAAGCAGTGTATCTTGATATTGATTCAATAATTTTGGCAAGGTTAAATTTAGTTTTTGTTCACTTTACACTGAGTGACTCAACGTAAAATTGAAACATATTGCTGAGAAACCAAAATGATTCTATTAGAAAGCCAAATCATTCTAGCAGAATCCATTGACAATCTCACCTCCTTGTTTGATTACTTTGTACCTTTGTGGTCTAAAACGAAGGCATGGATTTGAATGACCATAAATCAAGAAAAGTAGCCAACTGGCTATTATTGGGGGTTTTCATGACAGTAGTTCAAATTGCTTTAGGCGGAATTACGCGTTTAACGGGTAGTGGTCTTTCCATAACAGAATGGGATGTGGTAACGGGAGCATTGCCCCCTTTGAATGAAGCAGCTTGGCAAACATTATTTGCTAAATACAAGACCACCCCTCAATTTCAATTACTTAATTTTGATTTTACAATTTCTAATTTCAAGTTTATTTTCTTTTGGGAATGGTTCCACCGTTTATGGGCACGTACTATTGGTTTAGTTTTTGCATTTGGTTTTATTTATTTTTTTATTAAAAAATATTTCCAACCTAATATGATTAAACCCTTATTGGTTTTATTTTTATTAGGTGCATTGCAAGGCGCCATTGGTTGGATTATGGTAGCTAGTGGTTTAGAGGGAGATGCGGTGTATGTAAAACCTACTCGTTTAGCATTGCATTTTGTTTTTGCATTAGGTTTATTGGCTTATACCTATTGGTTTGCTTTATCGCTGATCGCTCAACCTATACGTCGCAATAGTGGTAACCAAGATGCAACGCATAAAATAAGTACTATCAGAAAATTTGCTTGGGTTATTTTGCTAATACTCTTTTTTCAACTCATTTATGGGGCTTTAATGGCGGGACATAAGGCAGCCAATGTGGCAAGTACCTGGCCTACCATTAATGGGGAGTGGGTGCCAGCTGGTTTATTAGGGAAGGAAGGGTTTTTTCTTAATGCAGTTAATAATACTATTTGGATTCATTTTATTCATCGCGGGGTAGCCTACCTATTATTACTACTTATTATACTATGGTCTGCCAAATTATTAAAACTGCAAGGCAATAATTTTTGGGTACGAGCAAGAATTGCCCCAGCGCTATTGGTGTTCATACAAGTTCTTTTAGGTATTTTTACAGTGCTTTCTAGTGTACATATTATTCCGGGTATTTGGGGTGGTTTTGAATGGTTGGCGCAATTGCATCAATTGGTAGGCATGTTATTATTATTATCTGTGATTAATATTTTGTACGCGACTAAATAAAAAATTTATGCAAAAGGATATTGCTTCTATACGCCGCGATTACCAAATGGCCTCTTTGGATGAAGCAGCTACTTCGGCGCATCCAATGGATCAATTTACGCATTGGTGGGAAGACGCCATTGAAAGCAATATTGATGAAGTAAATGCTTTTGTACTTTCCACTATTGATGATGCCCGCGCTCCTTCGTCGCGCGTAGTACTTTTAAAAGGCTACACCCCTGAAGGTTTTATATTCTTTACCAACTATGATAGTGATAAAGGAAAAGAAATGGCTGCACATCCAGTAGCTGCGATGAATTTTTTCTGGAAAGAATTAGAACGTCAAGTACGCATCACGGGAGTGGTTAAAAAAGTAAGTGTCGAAGAAAGTGCAGAATATTTTCATTCACGACCCTTGGGAAGTCAAGTAGGGGCTTGGTCTTCACCACAAAGTCAAATTATTCCAAATCGCGAATACCTTGAAAAATTGGTTGCAGACAATACCGAAAAATACAAAGAAGGCAATGTGCCTTTGCCACCACATTGGGGTGGTTATATAGTGCATCCTTTTAAAATGGAATTTTGGCAAGGCCGCAGTTCGCGCTTGCACGATCGTATACAATACAGTTTTGAAAAAGACAATTGGGTTAAAGTAAGATTGGCGCCTTAATTATTTTTTCTTATTATTTTTCGCCCACTTGTTTCAAACTTGAGGTTTCAAATTGAAACCTCAAGTTTGAATATATTTCGTCAACCTGGATTTTCCCCTCTTATAATTTGAAGTAATTTCAATTACCCTTTTCTTCCTAATACTTTCTTTGCAGCTTCTACAATGTTCGGCGTATCTAATCCGTACTTCGTTAACAATTGATTCGGTGTGCCACTTTCTCCAAAAGTATCTTTAGTACCAATGTATTCAATAGGAATAGGGCAATGTGTTGCTGCTACTTGTGCAATGCAATCTCCCATGCCACCAATAATATTATGTTCTTCGCAAGTGACTGCGCATCCTGTTTTTTTAATACTTTCCACAATGGCTGCAACATCTAAAGGCTTTATGGTATGTATATTAATTACTTCAACACTTACCCCTGTGGCTTCTAAAATTTTACCAGCTTCAATGGCTTTCCATACTAAGTGTCCGCAGGCAAATAAAGTAATGTCTTTACCATCACTTAATTTTTGTGCTTTACCAATGACAAAATCAGATCCATCTTCTTTCGTAAAATTAGGCCACTTAGGTCTTCCAAAACGTAAGTACACTGGGCCATGGTAATTGGCAATGGCTTTGGTAGCTGCTTTAGTTTGGTTAAAATCGCAAGGCACCACCACCGTCATACCTGGTAACATTTTCATGAGTCCAATGTCTTCTAATATTTGATGCGTTGCTCCATCTTCCCCTAATGTTAATCCTGCATGAGACGCACAAATTTTTACATTCTTATCTGAATACGCAACGCTTTGTCTTATTTGATCATACACTCTTCCTGTACTAAAATTAGCAAAGGTAGTGGTGTAAGGAATTTTTCCTCCAATAGTTAAACCTGCTGCCATACTTATCATATTGGCTTCGGCAATACCTACTTCTATAAAACGATCAGGGAATTCTTTAATGAAGGGACCTAATTTAAATGAACCTGCTAAGTCGGCAGTTAATACTACTACTTCGCTATTTTCTTTTGCCAACTCATGAATGCCTTCGCCAAATCCAGCTCTGGTTTCTTTTTCATTTAAGGCTACGATATCTTTTACGTTCATATTATTTAGTTTTCTTGAATGCGTTAATTAATTTTCAAAGGTAGAATAAAAATACGGCGTCTTAGCTGCGAACTCTGCGCTACAAGTATCCACCATTTTGTACACTCTTGTAATGCCTAGCGCCTTTCTTTTTTCGTAAACTGCATCATCATTGGTATTGCCTGTTAATAATTTAGCTATTTGCATATCGCTGAAACCATGGTGCTTCGCTTCTTTCATCAATTCTGTAGGAATAGTTTCAAGACTATGCTTCATCAATTCTTTTTCAACATTGCAGATAATTCTTATCTGGTATAAAAACCAATTGTCAATACCTGTAGCTGCTGCAATAGAACGAACAGTAGAGCCTTGCATTAAAGCATCTTTGATTCTAAAAATTCTATCCCATTTTGGAATTTTGATATATTCCATTAACTCTTCGTTCTTCATCAAACTCTTTCCATAATAGCCCAAACCTATCGCTTCATTTTCTAAACTTTGACATGCTTTTTGTATAGCTTCTGTAAAGCTTCTTCCTATGGCCATTACTTCTCCTACACTTTTCATTTGTAAGCCTAAGGTATCATTGGCCCCTTTAAATTTATCAAAATTCCAACGCGGCATTTTTACAATTACGTAATCTAATGCTGGTTCAAAATAAGCAGATGTAGTTTGTGTAATTTGATTTTTTAATTCATCTAATCTATATCCAATGGCCAACTTGGCTGCAATCTTTGCAATAGGGTAACCTGTTGCTTTTGATGCAAGCGCTGATGAACGTGATACTCTTGGATTTATTTCAACAGCAATTAATTCTTCTGTTACTGGATTCTGTGCAAACTGTACATTACAACCTCCCGCAAAATTTCCTAAGCTACGCATCATCAACATGGCTTTATTACGCATGTCTTGAAAGGATGTATCGCTCAAAGTCATGGCGGGTGCTACTGTTATAGAATCTCCTGTATGCACACCCATTGGATCCAAATTTTCAACAGTACATATAATCACAACATTATCTGCTTGATCTCTTAATAATTCTAATTCATATTCTTTCCATCCCAACACAGCTTTCTCTACCAATACTTCATGAATAGGAGAGGCCTTTAATCCTTTCTCTAAAGCAGCGTCTAATTCAGAAGCGTCGTGTACAAATCCTCCACCTGTTCCTCCTAAAGTAAAGGAAGGACGTATTACTAATGGAAATCCAATTACTTGCGCAAATTCTTTTCCCTCTAAAAAACTATTGGCTACTTTACTGGGTGCTACTGCAATCCCAATCCTTACCATCAATTGTCTAAACTGTTCTCTATCTTCTGCTAAATCTATCGCTGCCACGTCCACTCCAATCATTCTACAATTGTATTGTTTCCATAAACCAATTTCATCTGCTTCCTTACATAAGTTCAAAGCCGTTTGTCCTCCCATGGTGGGAAGTACTGCGTCAATTTGATTCTCTTGTAAAATTTGTTCAATGCTTTCAATGGTCAATGGTAATAAATAAACTTTGTCGGCCATCATTGGATCGGTCATAATGGTGGCAGGGTTGCTATTGATTAGGATTACCTTAATACCCTCTTCCCTTAATGAACGAGCTGCTTGTGAACCAGAGTAGTCAAATTCGCAGGCTTGACCAATAATAATGGGTCCAGAACCTACAATTAATACCGTTTTGATGGATGTGTCTTTTGGCATAGCGTACAAAAATATAAATTGCGCAAACCTACAAAAATTTGCCTGAATTTGCCCCATTTTAACCCTAAACATTTTTGTCCTTTTTAAATGCTATCTTCACCGCCAATTCAAGATTATGGCAGTTATTAAAGAAGGTTCTAAAGCGCCCCTGTTTAAAGGCGTTGATCAACATGGCAATACAGTTTCTATAGCCGATTTTAAGGGGAAAAAGCTTGTCCTATATTTTTACCCAAAAGATGATACACCAGGTTGTACAGCACAAGCTTGTAATTTGCGTGATAATTATAAAGCATTGTTAAAGAAAGGCTTACAAGTGTTAGGGGTGAGTGTGGATTCGGTTAAATCTCATCAAAAGTTCATCGAAAAATATGAGCTACCTTTTTCTTTAATTGCCGATGAAGACAAGAAAATAGTTGACAAATACAATTTATGGGGCCAGAAGAAATTTATGGGCCGTACTTATATGGGCACTTCCCGTACCACTTTTTTAATTGACGAAGCAGGTATGGTAAGGTTTATAATTGAAAAACCCGACACCAAAGATCATACTAAAGAAATACTTGCCATTAGCGGTTGGTAAAACTTAATTGTTAATTTATTGCGCACCCCGTTCCGTTTTGGATACGGGGTGTTTTTTTTAATTAATATTGTAAATCGTTTTAAACCTTCTTATTATTTTTTCATCCAATTCGCTAAACCTTCTCTCATGACGAATAAGATTATTATTCTTTCAATGTTAACTATTTTAACAAGTGCTTGCTCAAAAGATTCAACAAGTTCAATAAGTAGCACCACCCCTGCACCCACAGTAAATAATACAGTTCCTGATGTTTTCAAGAAAGTATATGGCGCTTCAAGCATCACTTCCGATGGCACTTACATTACTATAAAATCAAATGGCGCTCCTGATCATAAAAGTTCTTACTATGCAACATCGAATGCATTGTATGATAATTTTTCAGGAGTCACTTTTGGGGGTTATAATTTTGCAAAAAATCCAAACTCCATTAGTGAGAAATCTTATGTCTTTAAAATTCCAGCAGATCCTAAAATGGCCACAAATCATATGGCTACACCATTAGGTGCCATTGGCGTTTCCTTAAATGGGGTTCCTTTTTTTAACCAGTATGCAGGACCTAATCAACCTTTAACAGGCGAAGTGGTTTCCTTTGATCGCTACTGGGGTCATCCTGCACCTACAGGACAATATCATTATCATGTGGAACCACTTTATTTAACAACGGTTAAAGTGACAAAATCTTCTTTATTGGGATTTTTATTAGATGGATTTCCTGTGTATGGTCCGGAGGAAAATGGGACTTTGGTTGATAATACTAAATTAGATGCTTACCACGGTCACACTGCTGTTACAACCGATTATCCTGCTGGTATTTATCATTATCATATTACTAGTAATGATCCATATATTAATGGATCAGGTTTTTATGGTAGCCCTGGCACTGTATCTCAATAAATGAAAGTCATTTTTTATTATACCTGTATTGTGGCTGGTTTGTTTATGCAAGCATGCCATACAAAAGAACCAGTGCAAGCAGTTGATGTTTCTGTTGGGAAGGATACGCTACATTCTGCAATGCTTTTACCCAATAAATATGTAAACAGTAAGGATCGTTTTTTATCTTTTCATCAAGACACGCTTTATTATCAAAATATAAAATATAGTGGGTACTGTTTTGATCTTTTCACAAATGGCGATTCTTTATTTGTGGGAAGCTACTTAGATGGTGTAGAGGAAGGAGTATTTAAAAAATGGTATCCAAATAATCAGTTAGCAGAATATAGAACCTATCATTTAGGAAAAAAAGTAGGGAAGCATATTGGTTTTTGGGAAGATGGACAACCTAAATTTGAATTTAATTTTATGGAGGGCGAACTGCAGGGAGTTGCTAATGAATGGTATCGTAACGGCCAGGCCTATAAGGCATTTCATTATGAAATGGGATATGAAAATGGGAGTCAAAAAATGTGGTGGGAAAATGGAATTATACGCGCAAATTATGTGGTAAAGCAAGGTAGAAGATTTGGTTTGATTGGCTTGAAATTGTGTATGACCCCACAGGATTCTATTGATTTTAAAATTAAATAAATGAAACCCCATACTACTTTTTTTTATTTTTTTATTGGCTGCGCATTATTTTTTTGCGCTTGTAATAGCGCAAGTAATAAAAATGTAATTCAGGTCTCAGATTCTTTAGTGACACTTCCTTTTTTCAATCAACCTGATTGGACACCGGAATGGATTAACCAAACCGATAGTAGTTATAATAATATTCATACCATACCCTCTTTTTCCTTTTTAGATCAAAATGGTAGGGTGGTTGACGAAAACCTAGTGAATGGTAAAATATATGTTGCTAATTTCTTTTTTACCAAGTGTCGTAATATTTGTCCCAAAATGACAAATAATATGTACTTGTTGCAAGAGGCGTTTAAAAATGATACTTCTATTTTATTGCTTTCCCATTCGGTAACCCCTGAAACAGACGATGTAAAAGTGTTACATAAATATGCCTTGGACAACAAGGTTGATGCAACAAAATGGCACTTACTTACTGGTAATAAAAAAGAGATATATGGTTTAGCAAAACAACAATATTTTGCTGGCGATACCGTTGGATATTATCAATCGGGCAATGAATTTTTACATACTGAAAATTTCATTTTAATAGATCAATATCGACGTATTCGCGGAGTGTATAATGGCACTTTATTGGTTGAAATAAATCGTATCAAGGAAGATATTTTGTTGTTAAAATCTGAAATTACATCAGTTGTAAAATAATATAATACACTTCTATATAAGTCAATTTCATTTTTCATTATCTTCGCCTACTATTATGAACATTCAATTGGATAAATATTTATTTTTTTTAGAAAGAGTAGCTGGCAGGTATTATCTAATTGCCGGCAGTGTTTTTTTATTATTTTATATTATTTTGAAAAATAAAATTTTAAAACAAAAAATACAATCACTTTTTCCTAAATACACCGATTATTTGCGTGAAATATTCTATAGCACTATTACTATTTTTATTTTCGCGTTAATACCTCTTTTTTTTATTGTAAATCCTGCAGTAAGTCCTCACACTACTTTGTATGAAAACATAAGTGATTATGGCCAGGTTTATTATTTTTTAGCTTTCCCTATTATGTTTATTATGCACGATACTTATTTCTATTGGACACACAGAATCATGCATCATAAAAGTTTATTTAATATCATGCATTTAGTGCATCACAAATCTACCAACCCTTCTCCTTGGGCTGCTTATGCATTTCATCCATTAGAATCGATTGTTGAAGTGGGTATTTTTGTAGTGTTTTTATTTACTATTCCTATTCACAAATCACATATTGCGATTTTCTTTTTACTATCCATTTTATATAATATTTATGGCCATTTGGGCTGGGAATTATATCCAAAAGGATTTAGTAAAAGTAGGTTTGGCAAATGGATTAATACTTCTGTAAACCATAACCAGCATCATAAATACTTCAAAGGAAATTATGGCTTATACTTTCTATTCTGGGATCGCGTAATGGGCACTATTCGCGCCGATTATGATGAAGCCTTTGAGGAAGTAAAAAATAGATAAGTTACCATTTGATTTTTTCTTTTTACTTCACTACCACATACACTACCCAGCTCATGAAATAGGCAAGACCTGTCATCATAAAGAATTGTATGGTGGGCCATTTCCAGCTTTGTGTTTCACGTTTAACCACAGCGAGTGTGCTCATGCATTGCATGGCTAAAACGTAGAATATCATTAATGATAAGGCGGCTGCTAAACTATATACTGGTGTGCCATCAGGTCTTACAGCCGATTTTAATTTTTCTCTTAGTGAACTATTGTCCGATTCTTCTACACTATATAAAGTAGCCATGGTGCCCACGAAAACTTCTCTTGCAGCAAATGAGGTTACCAATGCAATGCCAATTTTCCAATCAAATCCCAATGGTGAAATAACAGGTTCTAATTTTTTTCCTATCATACCCGCGTATGAATTTTCTAGTTTTTCTGTATGATACTCTTTTTCAATTTGCTTTGCTGTAGCTGTACCTGCTGCATCGCCTGTATTTTTTAATAATAATTTTTGTTGTGCATAATGCGCTTCTACTTTTTGCATGGGTTCACTGGGGCCATAGCTACTTAAAAACCATAATAATAAACTTATCACGATAATAACCTTGCCTGCATCTCTTACAAAGATGCCTGCTTTCTGTATCATGGTAGTGCCCACATTTTTCCAACGAGGAGCGCGATATACTGGTAGTTCTAAAATAAAATAACTTTTCTCTTTTATATTTATAAACCATTTCAATACCATACTTGCTAGCAAAGCCATTATAATGCCCATTAGATATAATCCCATCATCACCAAGCCTTGCAGACTTAAAAAACCAAAATACATCTTATCGTCAATTACTAAAGAAATTAATATAGTATATACGGGTAATCTTGCGCTACAACTCATGAATGGGGTTACCATTATAGTTAGTAACCGCTCTTTTTTATTTTCAATATTTCTAGCACTCATGATGGCTGGCACAGCACAAGCAAAGCCACTTATCATTGGCATCACACTCTTTCCATTCAATCCTACTTTGCGCATTAATTTATCACTTAAAAAACTAATACGCGCCATGTATCCTGTATCTTCTAATAAAGTAATCAGCCCAAACAATATCATGATTTGCGGCACAAAAACTACTATGCCGCCAATACCCGCTACCAATCCATTAACTAGTAAATCTTCCCACCAAACATTGGGCAACACTGAATTTAAATAAGTTGTTAAATGGGTAAATATCCATTCAATACCATCCATCGGAAATTTAGCCATCCAAAATACCGATTGAAATAAAACAAATAAAACAGAAAGTAAAATGGCATAACCACCCACACGATGTAAAAATATTGTATCTAATTTTTCTGATCTTTTTTTCTTAGCAGTAGGGTCGGGTGCTACCACTCTGCTTTTCATTATTTCTTGAATATGACTATAGCGTTGCAATATTTCTTGCGCCTGCGTTTTAGTATGATTAAAATCGTTATCAATTTCAATTTGCTCAATTTGCGATTGCATTTCTGTTTCTAAAGGGAATGCTTCGTGATGCATTAAATAATGCAGCGCTGCATAATCACTATTAGTTGGATACAATTTTCTAAAGGCATCAATCGCATTAGGTGCCAGCTTTTTATTATCAATAAAACTTTCCTGGTTTTTTGATCGAGGCGTTTGTATAATGTTAACCAACGCTGTTTTTAATTCAGTTAGTCCTTTATTTTTTCTGGCATCTACAGCAACTACTGGAATACCTAAGTCTTCTTGTAATCCTTCAATATCAATTTTAATTCCTTTTTTAGCAGCCAAGTCATTCATGGTTAATGCTAAAACAACCGGAATTTTTAAATCTATGATTTGACTACAAAAAAGTAAGTTTCTTTTTAAATTACTTGCATCGGCAATAAGTAATATGAGATCGGTTTTTAAATCTGTATCTACGCCCATTAATACTTTATAAGCCACCCATTCATCTTCTCTCTTGGGGTAAAAGCTATAGGTGCCGGGTAAATCAATGAGTGTGGTTTCTTGACCAGCCAATGTCAATTGCCCCGTTTTCTTATCTACTGTTACGCCAGGGAAGTTGCCTACTTTTTGATGCATACCAGTAAGCGCATTGAAAAGAGAACTTTTTCCACTATTGGGGTTACCCACTAAGGCAATATGTAAACCGGCTTTCATGTGGTCGCAAAGCTAGGTTTTATGGTTGGGTCCTGCTTACGAAATAAGAAATTGAGCACCTAGTTATGAATGATAAAAATCATAGGTAATTTTAGAGAGCTGACACTTTTGGTCATTGCTTTATTTACCTTTGTGGCTTAAATAGAATCTTATGCGCAGAATCGTCTTTTTGCTTGTGGCCATGTCTCCTTTTTTAGTAGTAGCTCAACACCTCAAGAGAGCTGACAAAATACTCATTCAAAATCTACAAAACCACATTCAATTGCTAGCAAGTGACGAATTAGAAGGCAGAAGAGCAGGAAGTGTAGGAGAACAAAAAGCAGTTGACTATATAATAGCGCAATATCAAAATTCGGGTATACAACCCATGGGAAACAATGGTTTTATTCAAAGCTTTCCGATTGATGAAGGTAAAAGATTAACGCAAGGATCTTTTATAAAAGTAAATAAACAATTACTCCAATTGGATTCTGCTTTTTTTCCTATTTCAAATAGTGGAACAGGTACTATAAAATCGATGGCTTCCGTTTCTTTAAATGAAGCTAAACAAATTTGGTTCAAAGATGTCAATGAAGTGTTGGAAGAAAATGCAAGTAACCCGCACTTTGATATGAACGAATGGTTGGTGACTGCTGCCAAAGAAACAAAACAAAAAGGGGGCGCTGCTTTATTTTTACATAATAGTGGAACACTCGTTGATAATATTCAATATTATAAATTTGATACCGCTAAGACTTTATCTTTACCAGTTGTTTATTTTACCAAATCAGGATTTACAAAATATTTTAGCGATGAATTAAGTACCTATGAAATTGAAGCTAGTATTGAGTTTGAGCACGCATCTAGAACTGCTCATAATGTTGCTGCCTTCATTGATAACCATGCGGCTACTACTGTTATTTTAGGAGCACATCTAGATCATTTAGGCTATAACGAAGACCATAATGCACTTGATATTAATAATAATATTAGAAATGGCGCAGATGATAATGCAAGTGGAACGGCTGCATTAATTGAACTTGCTAAAGCATTAAGCAAAAAATCGCCTAAAAATAATAACTATTTAATTTTGCATTTTTCTGGCGAAGAACTTGGCTTATTTGGAAGTAAATATTGGTTAGAGCATCCAACCTATGCAGGTAATTATAATTATATGATTAATATGGATATGGTGGGACGTTATGATACTGCCCGTAAATTAACAGTGGGCGGTTTTGGTACTTCTAGTAAATGGGCTACTATTTTAGCAAACACTCCTACTACTTTAATGACTCATTATGATAGTGCAGGTTCTGGCCCAAGTGATCATGCTAGCTTTTACAGAAAAGACATGCCAGTTTTATTTATGTTTACAGGAAGTCATAGCGATTATCATAAAGCAACCGACGATTGGGATAAAATTAATTATGTAGGAGAGAGCCAAATTATACGTTGGGTTCAATCTATCATTAAAACAACCGATGCAGCAGGAAAGTTAGATTTTCTTAAAACGAGAGAAGCGGCAATGGGCCGTAGCACTAAGTTTACAGTAAGTTTAGGGGTCATGCCTGATTATGCATTTACGGGTACAGGCGTTAGAATTGAAGGCACTAGTCAAGGTAAGCTGGGGGAAAAGATTGGATTAAAAGGAGGCGATGTATTATTGCAAGTGGGCGATTATAAGTTAGTGGATGTAATGAGTTATATGCAAGCGCTTTCTAAATTTAAAAAAGGAGATAAAACGGTGCTTGTCTATAAAAGAGGAACTGAGGAAATTAAAATTGATATTCAATTTTAGAGAAGTATTGTAATTTGCACAAGGGCACTAATTTTATTAATTACAGTTGACTAGATAATATATTTAAGAGTATAAATTTTTTAAGTGAGTAGTAAACTAATTTTAGATCAAGATGCCATTAACGAAAGTGATTTTGAAGGCTCTCGTATTTTAGGTATTACAGCTCCTATTAAAAATTATCAATTTTGTATTTTACTCAATCAATACATGGGTTTTGAATTTAGATTCAATCCCAATCATGAAATTGCCTTAAAGCGAAAAAATAGAACCTACTATTTTTCTATGTACGAGGGCAATGAACCCAATACTTCTATTCAACATTTTGTGTACCACAATCAATTTGATGGTGAATATTTATTACCCGAATTAAAACACATGGATTTTATTTGGTGGATAAGAGGGGAGTGGATAGAAGATGAAAAAGTAAATGACATTTTACAAACGGTCCGCGGCATTAAAGGTGTTCAGTTGGTTGCCGAATTAACACCAGATCAAATTAAAAATAAAGGGCATCTTATTTTTGAATAAGTGTTTTTATTTTTTGTTTTTAATTTTTCTAATTGATGTAAATTCTTTTTTCTTTCGCAGTAGTGCATTCGCCAATAGGATTGAAATATTCAATACCCATTTCTTGTAAAATAGTTTGCACTTCTTTTAATGCGCTAGGGGCTACTGCAATTAACAAACCTCCATTGGTTTGCGGATCGGGTAATAATAACTTGGCTTCTACTTCATCTACTCCAGGGCCCAAAACCACACCAGCACTGCAAGAGCTCCAATTGCGTACAGTAGCACCAGGTATTGTTTTTTGTGCAATATAATTTCTAACGGCTGGTATAATGGGTAACTTATTATAATCAATTGATGCCGATAAATTACTGCCTTCCATCATTTCTGTTAAATGTCCAAGTAATCCAAATCCTGTTACATCGGTCATCGCATGCACTTCTTTTATTTTTCCTAAGGCAGCACCTGCTTTGTTTATGGTAGTTAATTGATTTACTAAAAAACTTAAATCTTCATCTGTCAATACTGCTCTTTTTTGTGCAGTGGCCATAATACCCACCCCTAATGGCTTGGTTAAAATTAATACATCACCTTCTTTGGCAGTATCATTTCTTTTTAAATTTTCAATATCCACTAAACCATTTACTACTAATCCAAAAATGGGATCTTGACTATCTATACTATGTCCACCAGCAATAACAATGCCTGCTTCAGTACAAGTTTTGCGTGCACCCTCCATTACTTTCGCAGCTTCGCTTGCTGGAAGTGTAGCTAAGGGCCAGCCCAATACGGCTAATGCAAAAATGGGTTTACCTCCCATCGCATACACATCGCTTATTGCGTTGGCTGCTGCAATTTGTCCAAAAGAAAATGCATCGTCTACGATGGGCATAAAAAAATCGGTCGTACTTATCATCGCCGTTTTTTCATCTATTTGATAAACTGCTGCATCGTCTCTACTATCATTACCTACTAATAAATTTTTTACATTGGTTTTAGCACCTACATTATGCGCGGCTAATATTTCTGAAAGTATGGCGGGGGAAATTTTGCAACCACATCCGCCCCCTTTGGAATGTTCTGTTAATTTAATTCTCATTTTAAATTTTTACTTTTTAATATTATTTTTTCAAATATTTATAATGCTATTTTACCTCAATGCAAAAGGCATTAAATTTTTGCATTGTTTTTTCCGCTCCCACCATCAGCCATTGCTGTATCTCTTTTTTTAAAGCGTTGTTTAAATGAGATTGCATTTTCTTTAAGTCCCAATTTTGTTGGGTTATTTGTTGCAAAGAAATAGGATTCCCCGCTGCGGATGAAAAAGAACTTTGATTGATATTCATACCTATCCCTACCACCGACCAGGTCCATTCCATACCCCGAACTACATTTTCAATCAAAATACCCCCTGCCTTTCTGTCACGCCAATAGATATCATTGGGCTTTTTTATGCTGGTTTCCTCCCCTGCAAAACCTGCAAAAAAGGCTCTAGCCCCCAAAGCAATAGCCGCAGAAAACCCTATTTGGTCTTCTGGAGTCCAATTTTTATCGTTTTTTAACTGCTTTAGCTCCAAAACATAGGAACAAAGCAGGTTTACCCCTTTTTCGCTTTCCCAAACCCTACCATGTTGGCCCTTTCCAGCAGTTTGAAAATCAGCAGTATAACAACTGCCAGATGAGGCCAAACCTTGGTGCAATTGCTCCATGGCATAAATATTGGTACTAGGTAGGGTAGTAAGTTCGATGAGCGGCTCCCCTAAAAGGATATTTGGTGTGGCAGGTAACAAAGAATTGCTATTTTTGTAAAGTTAGTTTAGAATCATTTTAGTCAATTAATTTGTTTCAACTAATTAAGCATTTAACAAATAAATATAAGAATCATTGGAACCTCTTTCTGCTCTCAAAAATCGTAAAAAATCTACGATACTTCAACTTACCCGTAGTTCAAAAATTTTCAAAACCATTATACAGGCTATCCAAGATAAAAAGGGAGTCAATATTATTAGTTTAGACTTAAAGAAAATTCCTGAATCTACGAGTGATTTTTTTATTATTTGTGAAGCAAATAACACCACTCAATTAAAAGCAATCGCCGACTTCATTGAATTTGAAGTAAAAACAAAGTGCGGAGAAATGCCTTATAAAAGTGAAGGTAAAAACGCAGCACAATGGTTACTAATCGATTATATTAATGTGGTCGTGCATGTAATGCATCCCGAAGCCAGACATTTTTATCAATTAGAGGATATGTGGAGTGACGCTGATACAAAAATGCATGATTTATAAACTAATTATTAAAAAAATTGTTACTAGATGGTAACATGCTTACAATAAAACTAGCGGTGCTATAAAATAAAGCTAGTTAACAAAACAAAGAATCAATCGTTTCAAATGATACCAGATAATAACAAGAAAAAAGGAAACCCTTTGGGTGACGGTCCTAAAATGCCCAAGTTTAATATTTATTGGATTTATGGCTTAATAGCTATTTCATTATTGTCTGCTCGTTTCTTTCAAACAGCACCAGATATTTTATCCACTACCGAACTTGAATTCAAGCAAACCATGTTAACGCAAGGTGACGTTGAAAGAATTGATCTTATTCAAAACAAAGAATTAGTTCGTGTGTATATTAAACCAGATAGTATTGATAAAGATTTTTATGTTCAGAAGTTAAAAAGGAAAATTGAAAAGTCTAAAATCAAAGGAGTTCCTTTATTTGAATTTAGTGTGACCGATTGGAATAGTTTTAATGAAAGATTGCAACGTTTTTACGAGCAAAAAAATATTCAAGAAGTACCTCAGAATACAGTGAAAGAAGGAGAGTGGTTTGGCCCAATTGCCAATACAATTTTCTCTTTGGTATTAATTGTAGTGGTATGGGTATTGTTGATGCGCAAGATGGGCGGCGGCGGAGGAAGTGGCGGCGGTCCAGGAGGCATTTTCAATGTTGGAAAATCAAAAGCTACTTTATTTGAAAAAGGAGGCACTAAAGTAAATATCACTTTTGCAGATGTTGCAGGATTAGAAGAAGCAAAAGAAGAAGTGATGGAAATTGTTGACTTCTTAAAACAACCTAAAAAATATACTGCCTTAGGAGGTAAAATTCCTAAAGGGGCACTTTTAATTGGCCCTCCAGGTACAGGAAAAACTTTATTAGCAAAAGCAATGGCTGGAGAAGCGCAAGTTCCTTTCTTTAGTTTAAGTGGTTCTGATTTTGTGGAGATGTTTGTAGGAGTGGGTGCGAGTCGTGTGCGTGATTTATTTAAACAAGCACGTGAAAAAGCGCCTTGTATTATTTTTATAGATGAGATTGATGCGATTGGTCGTGCACGTGGCAAAAACGCCATGATGAGTAACGATGAACGTGAAAATACATTGAATCAATTATTAGTAGAGATGGATGGTTTCGGTGGCGACACAGGAATTATCATATTAGCTGCGACGAATAGACCAGATGTATTAGATTCGGCATTATTAAGACCAGGTCGTTTTGATCGTCAAATTTCTATTGATCGTCCAGATGTAAAAGGTCGCGAAGAAATATTTAAAGTGCATCTAGGTCCTATTAAAGTTTCTGAAAACTTAGATGTTCATAAATTAGCCGAGCAAACCCCAGGGTTTGCGGGTGCAGATATTGCCAATGTTTGTAATGAAGCAGCTTTGATTGCAGCGCGTAAAGGAAAGACAGGTGTAGAAATGAAAGATTTTCAAGATGCAATTGATAGAGTGATTGGCGGTTTGGAAAAGAAAAATAAAATTATTTCTAAAGAAGAGAAAGAAGTAATTGCCTATCACGAAGCAGGACATGCTATCTGTGGTTGGTTTTTAGAACATGCGTATCCTTTATTAAAAGTAACTATTGTGCCAAGAGGTACTGCTGCCTTAGGATATGCGCAATACACGCCTAAAGAGCAATACTTATACACCATTGAGCAATTAACAGATCAAATGTGTATGACATTAGGTGGTCGTGCAGCAGAACAAATTTTCTTTGGTCGTATTTCAACAGGAGCTTCTAATGACTTGCAACAAATTACCAAAATGGCTTACTCAATGGTAACCACTTATGGTATGAATGATAAAATTGGTAACGTAAGTTTTTATGATCCTTCACAAGAAAATACTTTTCAAAAACCTTTTAGCGAAGAGACTGGAAAAATTATTGACGAAGAAGTACGTAAAATGATTGACGCTGCTTACCACCGCACTTTAGATTTACTTACTTTAAGAAAAGGGGAAGTAGAAAAATTAGCGAAAGAATTATTAGACAAAGAAGTATTACATAAAAGTGATGTGGAAGCCTTAATTGGTATGCGTCCATATGAAGAAGAAAAGGTGGTCACTTTTGATGTTGAAGAAAATAAAGTAGCCGCTGATCAAGTAACTGCTGCTGAAACAGTTGAAGCTAATATACCTAGTGAAGCTGCTACTGTAGCAGCTATTGCTGCAGAGAATACTACTACAGCAACTAGCAATAACGAAACAACTACAGAACCCAATTCATAAGCACTGAATTTTATTCAATGGAATCACAAGGAGCGAGAACAAAAATTTTACAAAAAATTAAACAGGCACTAGAAAAGCCTGTTGCAGTTCCGTTTCCTGATCAAATTGCCGACAGGCCTATTTTTATTCCGACCGAACAAGAATTGGCCATTGGGTTTGCGCAGAAATTTACAGAGCTACTTGGAAAATTTGTCTATTGTAGCGATGAAGCTGAATTGGTTAATCAATTAGCACAACTTATACATTCGCATAAATGGGATAAGATATATTCTAGAGAAACTGGATGGTTAGACGATATGAAAGAATTTAGTTTTGATCCAGTTACTACCGATGATTTAGCTGGTTGTGACGCCGCTATTACTTTATGTGATCATTTAATTGCCAGAACAGGCACTATTGTCTTAAGTAGTCAACAGCTTAGCGGAAGAACATCAAGCGTGTATGCGCCTATTCATATTTGTATCGCCTATACGCATCAGTTGGTATTTGATGTGAGTGATAGTTTAGCGGCCTTTAAAGCAGAAGCGGATTCACTTCCTTCGATGATAAGTTATGCTACAGGTCCAAGTCGTACGGCCGATATTGAAAAAACCTTGGTGGTAGGTGTTCACGGTCCTAAAGAAGTGTACTGTTTTTTAGTAGATAAGTTATTAGATTAGTAACTTTAGTACATCCACTTATATAAATTAAATTAGCTGCTTCATGGAATTGGCTGCCGGCAAAAAAATATATTTTCTTTCAGACTTTCATTTAGGTGCTCCGAATGTAACTGAAAGCAATAAACGTGAACAGCGTTTAGTGCATTTTTTGCAACATGCTAAAAAGGATGCTGCTGCTATATTTATAGTGGGAGATATATTTGACTTCTGGTTTGAATATAAAACTGTGGTACCAAAGGGCTTTATTAGAATACTAGGCTGTTTAGCCGATTTGAGTGATGCGGGCATTGAGATTCATATTTTTACAGGCAATCATGATTTGTGGATGAAAGATTATTTAGCGAAAGAGTTGAATGCACAGGTATATTTTGATCCACGTGTATTTGCTATTGCGGGGAAGCAATTTTTTATTGGACATGGCGATGGTTTAGGCCCAGGAGACAAAGGCTATAAAATCATGAAAAAAATATTTACCAATCCTGTTTGTAAATGGCTTTTTGGATGGATTCATCCAGATATTGGCATTCAATTGGCAAATTATTTTAGTAGCAAAAGCAGGGCCAAAACAGGCACTTCGGATGAAGTGTTTTTAGGAGAAGATAAAGAATGGTTAATTATATATACCAAGCAAAAAGCAAAAGAAATAAAGGCTGATTATTTTATTTTTGGCCACAGGCATTATGCATTAGATATTGCCATTAATGATCATGCACGATATATTAATTTGGGCGATTGGTTGAGGTCTAACACCTATGGAGTTTATAATGGAACAGAAATGCAATTGCTTCAGTGGAAAGAAGATTGATTCAAGACAATAGAAAATAAATAACCCATTGCTCTTTGGGTTATAGGTAGATGATAATTTGAACACTAAAATAGAGGCTATGAACCTAGATCAACAATTTTTAAATAATTCTTTACGCAGTTATATTGTTATTGCAGCTATATTTTTAGTGACTTTGATTGTAAAAAGATTCATTTCCCGCTTTTTTGCAAGTTTAATTTATACCTGGATAGATAAGAAGAATCATTATGAACTAAGAAAAAGCCATGTACACCGATTAATTATTCCCATTGAACAATTTTTAATTTACCTAGTTGCCGTCATTGCAATTTATGAATTACGTTTCCCTTCGGAGTGGAATATTCATTTGTACAAATTGACACTTCAAACAGTGGCTGAGGCGATAGTAAAGTTGGTTTTTATAGTTTTATTTATACGCGTTTGTTTAAGAACACTTGAATTTATTGCCATTATATTAGAGGAGAAAGCGAAATTAACCAAAGATCAATCAGATGATCAATTGGTATTATTTTTTAGAGATTTTTTTAAAGTAATATTATACATCATTGGATTTTTATTAATTCTTCATTATGTTTTTAATGAAAACATTGGCAATTTAGTTACTAGCTTAAGTATCGTAGGAGCCGCAGTGGCATTGTCTATGAGGGAAAGCCTGGAAAATATTATTGCCTCATTTATAATCTTCTTTGACAAGCCTTTTACCATTGGTGATTTAGTGAAAGTAAATAATTTTACTGGCACGATTGAAAAAATAGGACTGCGTAGTACGCGTATTCGAACACAAGATAAAACCTACATTTCTGTGCCTAACAAACAAATGGTGGATACGATTGTAGATAATATAAGCTTAAGAACGGAGAGAAAAATTGAATTGGATTTGCAATTGAATGTAAATACTACCGCTTTGCAATTAACACAGTATAGTCAATTTCTTAACAGTGAACTTAGTCAATTAAAGAATATTAATAGTTTACTTGTATTTATTGGAGAAGCAGGAAAGCAATATCATGTTTTACATGTCGAATGCTTAGTAAGTATGCAATTAGGGCTAAATGATTTTGTAGCATTAAAAGATAAAATAAATTTAATGGCTATTGGTTATGCAAATGAACACAATATTCAATTTGCTAATAATGTATAAAAGTAGGTTAAGTGGCCCCCTTGCGGTAATTGTTACAATGTTTCTTTAAGTGATACTAAGAATTGCTTAATATTTTTTAGGCTAGTTAATAAGGAAATATCCTTTTCTGCTTTTTCTTTGTTATTTTTTAAATAAGTTTTTGCTCCTTCTATTGAGTATTTTTTTTCGCGAAGTAAATAATATAACTGGCGTAAAAATTCTATGTCTTGTGCTCTAAACAATCTATCTCCTTTTCTTGTTTTCCTAGGTTGTAATTGTTTAAATTCTTTTTCCCAATATCTTATCAAGGAAGTATTTACATTAAACCAAGTAGCCACTTCACCAATGGGATAGTATAATTTTTTTACTAGTTCTTCTGATGCTGGTATATTTAATTTATGTATTTCGGCATCCATAGAAGCAAATGATTTTCTTCCTCTTTTGCTACTGGTATGCGAATGTATAAATGACATCGGTGTTCTTGAAACAGATGGCAAATCTTCATTTACCAGTTGAACTTGTTCGTTAACAGTTTCTTCTTTTTTGGCTTGATATACTTTCTTTTTTTCAACAGGCGCTTTAATATGAACAGGTTGTGCTGTTTCCATGCCAAATAAATCAAGTTGATGCAAGTGTTTTGCCATATTACAAAGTTAGGGGAGTATTAATAGGAACTAAGCTTCCTAAATGATTGGTGGATAAATTGTTAAGTATGCAGTATTTTTGTGTATGCGCTTATTTATATTAACTAGAACAAATTTTGCTGAACCTAAAGCGGTTATTTGCCAGAAGGTGTTGGATATCATTGAACTAGGACTCAGTTCTCCCCATATTCATTTTTACATTGTGGGTGATCATCTGCCTTCCTATTTGGAGGTATTGGAGCAAAATAATGATTCAGTTACTATTATTAAGGAGGTGGCAGCAGAAAAATTAATAAGGGAAGTAACCAATGCTATCGTCATTCATTTTGGTTCCAATTTAAAAGGTAGTGATCATTTTCCGCATTATTTTATACCCGTTACACATCCTAGTTTTTTATCGCAGCTATCGCTATGGAAAAAATGGCGACAAGTAGTATCGTTTAAAGAGTACATTAAAAAATCAATGGCAACTTATGCCATCAACGAGTGGAGTCTTTCTTTTTTACAAAAAAAATACCCACTCCTTTCATCGTCCATACAAGAAGCTTATTTGCCTATTACCAATGTGCCCATCATTGAATGGGTTGCTGTAGCTGATGCTAGAAATAATTTAACAGATGGTTGTAATTATTTTTTAGCCTTTCAACCACTTGATTCCTTTATAGACATGTTAAAAGAGTTCTCGATTTTCAAAAAATGGCAACAAACCAATATGGCAATCGTTTTTGTTTTTGAAAATGAGCAAGCAACAAAAGCTGCTAAACAATTATTATTAGGCTATAAATTCAAAGAGGCCGTTGTTGTTAAATCAATCCTTGAATTTAAAGTAGAGTGGGTGGCTGCTACATATGCCATTTTATGGAATGATATTGATTTTAGTAAATCTACTTTAATAGAATCTGCGATTCATTATGACATCCCTTTACTGTTTAATAAAACAGTACAAAAAAATTCTCCGATGCCTGCTTCATGGCAAGGAGCCGGTGAAGTATTTACATTTGAAGAAAAAGGAGCTTTGTCTAATCATTTTAAATTGTATTATAAAGACGAAGTATATAGACAAGCAAGGGCAAGAATGGGTAAAGAATGGCTGACTGCGGGACTCCTAGAAAAAAGGGAATCGCCTATTGTTAAAATACCACTAGATCTGAAGAGTAAGTAAGGTTATTATTTAATTAAATTGTATTTTTGTACATCAAATTTTTTAACATGCATCAATCGAGTATTCAAGTTCAAATAGGATTAGACGAAGAAAAAATCCCACAAAATATAAAATGGTCTGCATCCGACAGCACGGCAACTGAAGCCCAGGAAGCGCGTGCAATGATGTTAACTTTTTGGGATCCTACCGATAAAACAGCCTTGCGTATAGATTTATGGACCAAAGAAATGATGGTAGATGAAATGGCCGATTTCTTTTATCAAAATTTAATGGGTATGAGTGATGCTTATTTAAGAGCAACACAAGATGAAGCCTTGTCCAATGAGTTTAAAGAATTTGCAAAAACATTTTATACAAAATTTAGAGCAAGTCAACTTTCACAAAATTCAAAATAATATAAATTATGTCTTTAGAAAATGATGTTATGTCTTTATTAAAAGACGCAATGAAAAATAAAGATGAAGCTTTATTAAGAGGATTAAGAGCCATTAAAGCAGAAATTATAAAAGCTAAAACAGAACCAGGCGCGAATGGCGCTATTTCTGCAGAGACCGAATTAAAATTATTGCAGAAATTAGTTAAACAACGTAAAGATTCTTTAACCATTTTTGAACAACAAAATAGAGCAGATCTTGCTGTGAAAGAATCAGAAGAGATTGCTGTGATTGAAAAGTTTTTACCAGCACAAATGAGTGAAGAAGCGGTGAAAGCTGCTGTAGAAGCCATTATTGCACAAGTGGGAGCTGCAGGTCCACAAGATTTAGGAAAAGTTATGGGGTTGGCTACTAAACAACTAGCTGGCCAAGCAGATGGGAAAGTTATTTCCGCTATTGCAAAAACTTTATTAAGCGCTTAATACGATGTGGTTAGATATTCTAACAGGTACTATTTTAATTATTGCAATTTTGCAGGGGTATAGAAATGGACTTATTAAAGCAGTCATCTCTTTTTTTTCCTTAATGATTGGATTGATTTTGGCATTTCAATTTTCTGGATGGGTAGCCACTTTATTAAAAGAGCATACCAAAATTACTTCTCATTGGTTGCCCTTTATTTCTTTTTTGCTCATTTTAGTTTTAGTATTAATCATATTGAAGTTTATTTCTGGAATATTGCAACAAACTGCAGAATGGTTATTATTAGGGTGGCTTAATAAACTATTAGGTATTGTTTTATATGCTTTTATTTATTTTACCATGCTCAGTGCTGTGGTCTATTTTTTACAAGTATTAGGTGTTATACAAGCTGCAGAAATGAAAGAGATGCATACCTATGAATATTTACAAAAATGGTGGCCTTTTTGCATGGAAAAAATGTCCATTTTGATTCCTTCTATAAAAAGTACTATTGCTGCTTTTTCAAATCCTTTTAAATAGGCCTTTTTTTCACAAGCTATTGATTGTGAGTAGATTAATAAATTGTTATTTATTTTATAAGTTGCCATTTAGTTGAGCATAGCATTAGCCTTTTTAACACGAATTAAGTATCTTTAACCAATTAGCCTCGAGAGGGGTTACTATTATTTAGCAAAGAGTGGAATAAAGCTGGGAAACCTATGGAATACGAAATTATAAAAGACGGGAAATTTGACTATTTAGAGGTAGGCGAAGGTGAAACTTTAATGCTTTGTCATGGACTTTTCGGCGCCTTAAGTAATTTCTCGGATTTGATTGAAAAGT